>NZ_WJBJ01000006.1:27635-126369 GCF_020804205.1 Methanosarcina sp. DH1
TCACATATACCCTTGTTCCAGCCGGATTAACTGCAACTCCGGTAGGGAGGTTTCCTACTTTTATTGTGGCTATAGCCTTGTTTGTTGATGCGTCAATTACAGAAACAGTATTATCAAGGGAATTCGCCACATATACCTTAGTTCCTGCAGGGTTAACTGCAATTCCACAAGGATAATTTCCTACATACACTGTAGCTGTAACCTTGTTGCTCGCAGTGTCAATTACAGAAACTGTCTTACTACCTTCGTTTGCCACATATACCTTTGTTCCCGTCGGATTAACTGCAACTCCCCAGGGGTTTTTTCCTACCCTCACTGTGGCTGTAACCTTATTTTTTGCAGTGTCAATTACGGAAATAGTTCCACTTTTTTCTTTCGACACATACACTTTTGTTCCATCGGGGTTAACTGCAACCCCGTAGGGATATTGTCCTACATTTATTGTGGCTGTAACTTTGTTTGTTGTGATGTCAATTACAGAGACAGTGGTGCTGCCGCTATTCGTGATGTAAGCGTATTTAGCCGTGCTTGAAGTATTTTGTGCAGTAGCGGCCGATGTAGTAGATAACATTAAAATTAAAAATAAAACAATGGCCGTTGAAGCTAAAGCTACTGAACAGAATTTTTTGTTCATTTTCATTGTCTTACTCCTTATGTTTTGTCCTACATTCGGCAGATAAATTGTTGTTTCAAATATTTTCACTTATGGCGTTTTTGTGGGGACTTGCATTATATCCCATACTAAATTGCTGTAAAAATGGCCTGATGTTCGTTATGATGGCGCCTGGCCATATGTTAACACATGTTAAATACCGGGCAAATTAATAGGGCGTTTGAAAAGATCTATCCTGATCATCCTCTTCATTTTAAGGGAATATGGTATAACCAAAAAATCCAGAATAATTTTATTACATGTTTAGAAAGTTGAATTAGTGTCTTAATTTATTTTTAAACTTGAGTAAATTTTTAAACTTCCAGTACATATATGAGACCTACTTTTACCATACAGTTTGAAGAAGATACTTATCCTGAAAAATATCCACATTTAATGTTGATCTGCCGAATACAGGTTTCTTGTTCTAAAACTCAGTTCCAAAACCCAGGTAATTTTTGCGTTTTTGGCTTTGTAGACAACCTATCGAAATCAACTTTCATTGGATCTGAAAATGAATATGTAAAAGTATATTAGGTAATTCAGGTTAAACAATGGGAAATTCTTGATTTCAGAGGATTTCTACATAACCATGCTTTTTAATTACAGATTGAACCGGAGTTTATAAAATCATGAAAACCGGGATGTAGATTATAAACAATCTGCAGGCATAATAAAAATTTATTAAATGCCTGACCCATGTAGTTCAATATTAGCGCCATCTAATCTTGACCTAGTTCACCGTCGATAATTATATCATTTCCACATTATTCATAAGAACCATTAAAGGAACCAGTTGTATCGATTATATGTTAGATCCTTCAGGAGGGAGATCAGCTATTTTTATTCCATGATCACTGATTCGCTCTATATTTGGATTTTTTATATTAAAACGTTTCTAATTCTTGTCCAAAAACTTCGCTTTCAGTTACAAGTTCTTTTTTATGTGTTGCGTGATGCGAGTTTATACTATAAATCCAAATTCATGCGACTCTGTTCCAAAATCCAGTGATTTTTACGTTTCTTGATTGAAAATCTGAATTAACAAGAAGAATCCGGTATTCATTAAAATCAATATTCGACATCTTAAGACGTCAACCTCTGAGTATATCACAAAGATTGTGGCCAATGATAGAATACAAAATTCGAAAAGCTTTGGTACATCTTTTATCTTTAATTTCATAAGGATTGATGTACAGTGAAGACTGCAATTGTTTTAAAGCTTCGAGTTCTATTTTGACTCAAAGAGGTGACAAGGAAAAATAGAAAATGTTATTATATTTTTTCTGTGATTTAAACCTTAGTTCCGCATTTTTAGGCATATAACTGTCGCTTGATACCTATACATAGCTTAAGCTTAGGCAATCAGATTCAAGGTAATATTTGTAAATCGCAATCATCTAACCTTACATATATACGGAATAGCATATATGCACCTAAAAAAGCAAAAGTTAGGTTGGAAACCCATTTAATTTGAAAAGGATACAAGAATTCTTATTCCGAGCCTGCCCATGTCATATAGGCTTCGACTATTTCCTGCCCTTCCAGAAATACCAATCCGTGTTCTTTACCATACTCTTTTGAGTCTTCTTTGGAAAGAGCTTTACCAGTATTATCATCAAGCATCTCGCAGACTACCATTGCAGGGGTAATGCCTGCCATACGGGCAAGAGCAACTGAAAGTTCGGTCTGGCCTTTGCGGTCATCCAGAAGCCCTTCGGCAGCCCTCAGCAGTGCAACATGCCCAGGGGTTCTAAATTCTTCTCCAAAATGAATTACATCCCCAGACAACTTTTTCTCCGTAATCTCCCCGATTTTCCGGATAGTAAGAGCTCTTTCATTATCAGGAATCCCGGTTCTGGTATCTCTGTGATTGACCCAGAGAGAAAAGGAAGAATGAGAATCGTACTTAAGGTCACCTTCTTTCTCTACAACTTCCCCAAGAACATCACTGGTTTTACTGGCTTCCCTGACGAGTTCAGCCATAAAAGGCAACCTGAGCTGTTTTGATGCTACAGGGTCTACAGCCACACAGATAAGGCCGCCTGCATCTTTTCGCATCCATTTTACGTCTTTGAAAGTGACCGCTTTTGCAGGAATTACAAGATCAGTTTCTCCTTCCCTTGAGTCCGAATCGTAAATCTGGATCATTTTTCCGGCTCTCAGGGCTTCCAGCGCCCGGTTGATATTCTCATTTCTGTACGTAAGACATTCGTAAACCATACTTCTGCTCATTTCTGGTTCTCCGTACCCTGTTTTTTTAACTTTACCACAACTCTGTCCCCATCGTTCAATTTTAGGGCGTCTCTTAACTTTACAGGCGCGATGATTTCAATCAAATTCGAGGGGTAGTGTGTTCTTTCAGGAACGACTACAGCAGCTTCTATACCGCCAATGACAACTGGATAGCAGTTTCCGCCTCCGAATGTACGTTCTCCGTCATTGAAACCTTCGACCCGGATAGCCGGCGTTTCACGTAAAAGGTTTCGAAGAGGAGAACTGCTTTCTGAAAGCTGCACGTTCAGAGTCCCGGGAAAAGGCACAAAATGTAACTTTTCTTCAAATTGCTTCCGGTATCCGGGTATGTTTACATAATACTGGCCTTCACCGAGGCCTTTGAGCACGTTTCCTTCAAGTTCGAGAACATCGAGTTCTGGAGAAAAAATCCTGCTGTAATCAACGTATTCGTTTTTAAGAACTTCAATTCCTTTTTCTGTCATTTTTATCAACTGGCCACCGGGAACGATCTTCCTTTCGATCAGCCCATCTTCTTCCAGCTGCTTTAGCTTTCTTGCTGCGGTTTTGGAGCTTGCCCCAGTATGCTTTTGAAACTTGCTTGATGAGACCTTGATGATTTTATTTATTGCTCCTATAAGTGCGAGTTTTTTAAGGTATTCAATATCAGGCACTGTCGGCACCTACCCTAATATTGAGATGCATCTCAATTATGAGATGTTATACAATGCGTTCCGTTATAATAAAACTTTTGATAGCAAATTCCACCTGATGCCTTTCCAGGAAACTTTTTAGTATTTTCTGAAATTGTCAAAGTTTACAATCAATTTCACTGGCAACTAACAGCAATAAATCAAAAACTTGGAAAATAGTGTGTCCCGAAAACTACACAAATTCAAATTGACTTTCTATTCTTTTTAACACAAAAACCAGATTTATCGTTTTTATTGATGCATAGGTTTCTGCATTTTACCTGGACCAGATGAAGGTTTTGAACTCATTTTTGTTAACTTCATGCCTCTATTAGTCATTTCGGTTTCTACATCTTTAAGCAAGGTTTTGAGATCAATCATAACTTCGGTTAAATCAGAATCAGAAGTATTTGTGAGTCCTTCATCAACTGCATGCCTGATTCGTTCTAACATTTTTATTCTTAGATAGTTGAGAGTATTGGGATCTAGAGGTCTAGAATGTTCAAATTTGTTATCTACCATTCTTTTTAACTCCTCATATTTTCAGTAATTACAGGAACGCAATACAGAAATATATAAAAAGAACCAAAGGGAGAATTTAAAGAGAAATTCTTTTTTACTCTCTTAAAGTCCTTTTTGTCTGAAAATTGGAGGTTACCCGTATCATATAGTTTCAACCATATCGAGTTAAAGCAGCTCAGAATTTACGCCATTCTTTTCATATTTCCGAATTCTCTGCAGAAACAAATTTTAAAAAGAATGCACATTTGGGTGAAAAGATACTGTCTTGATGATTTCATAGCCATTAGTAAGCTTATCCGTAATAATTTTCAGCCGATGTACTTGAGACGAGCACATGGGTTTCTTTGTCCGTTTTTCTTCCATCACCAGTAACTCGATATATCGCCTGACAATATATCGGTAGATGTAAAGTATTCGGTAGATGTAAAGTATTCGGTAGATGTAAAGTATTTGGTAGATGTAAAGTATTCGGCAGTTGTAAAGCATTCGGTAAATGTAAAGTATTCGAGAACTTAAAATATTTTTAGATAGAGAAGCGCCTATAAAATATTCATTTCCCGAAGACTATACAAAACCTTATAGTAATCTCAAATCAGGATTTCTACAGAGCATAATTTGAGTTTAGATCAGAGCAATTTCTTTCCTGCATCCGGGCCAGGAGCACACTGGAATACCTCGGTAATCTCGACTTCTATGAGAGTTTTTGCAGGAAGCCCGGGTTTTGCTGCATGCACAATTGACTGCATTTTTTCAAACTTTTCCCCAGAATCGATAATATCCGCTTTACCTTTTATCTGGAAGCAGCCACCTGTATCGGGACCCCAAACGTAAACTGCAACATTCGGATTCTCTTTCAGGTTTGCCAGGGACTTAAGCATGAAATTATCTGCAATCCAGATTGTTTCATCATCCACAAGCTGGCAGAATCCTATAGGTACTACGTTTGGAACTCCATCCTTTGAGGCCGTAGCTACAGGAAAGATCTTCACCTTTGAAAAGGCGGTTTTCATCTTTTCATCTAATTTTACCATAATATCACAACCAAAATGATTGTAGTATATATTAATATAGTTAAGCGTCATAATTTTGTATCAAATTTTTATTTGTGTATTTTAGTGACCTTTCAAAATGAGCCTGAAAAATATTAAAAAGACTTACCTCCAGGGAAAACGTCGCCGGAGAAGTTAAGTATTTAGTATCTTGAATCCATCTAGTGATTATACCATGACAAGAGAAATTGAAGTTGAGTGCCCTTCCTGCTCCCCTGACGAAGAAGTCGGGCACGAGGTTCTGAAAGAGGGGCAGAGTCCGCTTGTCCGCTGTCTGGAGTGCGGTCAGGTGCATGCAGTGAAGCTTAAAACCCCCAAATCCGTCAGTTTGAAAGTGATAGTCAGTAAGATGGATATTTCAAACACTTACAAAACGGAACTGGATTCTGAGACTGTCCTTCAGGTAGACGATGAGCTGGTTATAGATGATGAGAAAACAGGTGTAGTGGTGCCTATCCTGATTACTGCCCTTGATGCAGGAGGAAAACGGGTCCAAGTTGCCCTGGCAGAAGATACCGAAACAATCTGGGGCAGAGCCATTGATGAGGTGACCGTAAAATTTTCCGCACAGGCAGGGACTGAAAAAACCGAAGTTCTTGAAAAACGCGTGCCTGGTGATTATGAATTTGTCGTAGGAGCCGAAGAAAGAGTGGGGAATAAACGCCTTTTCATCAATAAAATCAAGGTGAGGGATGGGGCATTCCGATCCAGAAAAGGCGATGTTGTGCTTGCAAAATACGTAAAACGGATTTTTGCGAGAAAGAAATGGGAAGGTTCGGGTCAGCGTGAATTCCGAAGAGGGCCGTGGTAAAGAAAAAGATAAAAAAGAAAAAGAAGAAGAAGAAAAGCTCGAAGCAATGCGCAGGCGCCTAGTAGACAATCTTGAGGCTTACCTGCTGCTGAAAGATAACGTCCGCGACGCTATGCTCCGTGTCCCAAGGCATAAGTTTGTTCCGGAATATGAGCAACAAGCAGCTTATATCGACAGACCCCTTGAGATCGGCCACGGGCAAACAATCTCTGCCCCGCATATGGTTGCGATGATGTGTGAACTCCTTGAACTTTCGAAAGGGCATAAAGTCCTGGAAATAGGGTCAGGTTCAGGGTATAATGCTGCAGTTATGGGGGAGCTCGTCGGAAAAAGCGGGCATGTGTACACTGTTGAACGTATAGAATCCCTTGCGAATTTTGCAAGGGATAACCTGAAAAAAACAGGGTATAACAATGTCACAGTGCTACTTGAAGACGGCTCAATGGGTTGTTCTTAGTATGCTCCTTATGACCGGATAGCCGTGACATGCGCAGCTCCCTATATCCCTGAGCCTTTGCTGGAACAGTTAAAACCTGGAGGCATAATGCTTATTCCTGTGGGGGATTATTTTCAAGAACTTTATAAAATTAAAAAAGACAGCAAAGGGCACATACATAAAAAGAAAAAAGGTGGAGTCGTTTTTGTACCTCTGATTGGTAAACATGGCTTCCGAAAAAGCCTGGAATGTTAAAGGCTCTTGTAAGAATAAGGTCTAGATTGAATTAGGTCTAAATTGAATTAGGTCTAAATTGAAGAGGTCTAAATTGAAGAGGTCTAAATTGAAGAGGTCTAAATTGAATTCCTGATTGCTGCCTCGAAACCAAAATCAGGCTGAAAGTTCTGATAAAAGAAGTTGAATCCGATCTTTAAGTAGCATTTTTAATATATTTATAAAAATTAAATTAGGTATTAATAAGTTTAAAATCATTCATTAAATATGGACATCGACACTTATGAAGATTTTAAGGAAATTCGAGTCAGGGATGTTTATATAGTCGATGTTTTTACAGACCCAACTCCTGTAGTGCTTCTTGAAGATCTGCAGGGGAATATGCTACCTATATACATAGGGCATCTCGAAGCTCTCTCAATAGGAAATGTAATTAAAAATATTTCTCCTCCCAGGCCTCTGGCTCATGACCTTATACTCACTATTTTTGAGAGGCTCGACGTAAAAATCGAGGGAGTTTTGATTGATGAAAAAGTGGATAAAATCTATTATGCACGGCTCCTGATAAAAAAAGACAATGCAATCATGCAGTTTGACGCAAGACCAAGCGACTGCATTGCCCTTGCCCTGCGCGTTGGAGCCCCGATAAGAGTCAGAAAAAATGTGCTTGAAAACTCTGAAGTAGAGATGTCAAGGCTTGAAGGTGCCCGAGTGATAAATATTTTCGGCTAGATTCTACTGGAACAGGCAGACTTCGTGTTCAGATCTTACTTCTCTTAATCCTGCTTTTTAAGTCTGCGAAAAAATGAGTTTAGAATTTTATCTTTAACGATTTTTCGACATCTCTTTTTCCTTTAAAAGACTTAAATCTAAATATTCTTTAACGACTACTATCCAGGGTTATTATTATCTGTAATTTTCTGTCGAATAAAGCAGGACTATTTTTGATAGGGACTACTGTCTAAGACTCCATTGATCTAAGACTCCATTGATCTAAGACTCCATTGATCTAAGACTCCATTGATATAAAACTGCCATTAATCCGGGACTGGCACTAAGACTGGCATTGGCTTAATTTCAACAAGCTTTTAATAAAAGTTAAATTTATTATCCCATAGATGCTCACCAAAAGAATAATACCATGCCTTGATGTGACCCTTGACAGAGCAGGCGGCTGTGTTGTTAAGGGGGTTGAGTTTGTGGACCTGAAAGAGGCCGGAGACCCTGTGGAACTCGCCAAGCGCTACAATGAAGAAGGCGCAGACGAACTTGTTTTTCTGGACATTACAGCTTCGGCTCACGGCAGGAAAACTATGATCGATGTGATCGAAAGAACTGCAGACGAGGTTTTCATTCCTCTTACGATTGGAGGAGGAATAAACTCCATTGATGCAATTCGCCAGATCCTCAGAGCTGGGGCAGATAAGGTCTCAGTTAACACCTCTGCGGTCCAGAATCCTGACTTCATAAAAGAGTCCTCAGATATATTTGGAGCCCAGTGTATCGTCACTGCTATCGACTGCAGGCGAAATACCGACATAAAAAATAATCCCGATAAAACTATTCTGGAGCTCGAAGACGGAACGCCTGCCTGGTATGAGGTTGTAATTTACGGAGGCAGGGAATCTACAGGAATCGATGCCGTGCAATGGGCAAGAAAAGCAGAAGAATTGGGTTCCGGAGAAATCCTGCTCACAAGCATGGACCGGGACGGCACATGTGCAGGTTATGACCTGCCAATTACGAGAAAGCTCTCAGAAGAACTCGATGTTCCGATCATAGCTTCTGGAGGAGTAGGAAACCCTCAGCACATCTACGAAGGTTTTTCAATTGGAAAAGCTGATGCCGCACTTGCAGCAAGTATCTTCCACTTCAGAGAGTACTCAATCAAGGAAGTCAAAGAATACCTTAGGGAAAGGGAAATTCCTGTAAGGCTTTAAATTCAGGAAAAAACAGAAACAGATGGGAGTGGGGAAAAACAATGGAGATCTCAGAATTCCAAAAGCTAATGTCTGAAATGTATGCACATAATGACAGGAAGAGGGGAGGTAAGGCTACCATGCTCTGGCTGGTTGAGGAAATTGGAGAACTTGCCGAAGCCATACGCAGGGAAGAGCCAGAAAATATAGAAGAGGAACTTGCAGATTGCTTCGCCTGGATAGGGGCACTTGCCAATCTTTACGGCGTGAATCTCGAGGAAGCCTTCCTTAAGAAGTATCCTGGTATGTGTCCTACCTGCAAACGGAAGCCCTGTATCTGTACGGACTGAGTATGTTAAGTATCTTGTTTATAGAGACTGATTTTCAAAAGCCTGATTTTCAGAATTTGTTCTCGGGATCTTGATTATCTGGTTTTCGTCCTTTTGGAGACTTTTTTCATATTTGCTTTCATATATATTTTGAGATACTTTTTTATTTCTTAGAGGCAATCTCTTATACGGAATTCTTATCTGGATTCTCCATTTATCGGGGGATATATATGTCAGAAGCCGAAACCATGGAACTTCTTGAGGGTTTGCAGTTGAAGATTCTTAACAACACTGGCGAGGATCTTGTGCTCCAAGCTGAGAAAATTGAGAAAGGGAAATTCAAAAAAGGTCACCAGGCTCCAGCTAAAATTGAATCTTATGAGGAAAAGAGCTTTGAGCTCATTGCATGCGAAGGGAGCTGCGAAGGTGGAGCGAACATTGAAGGCTGGGTTAAATATGGGTTGGGGTGTGCGGAAGGGTACTGCAAAATACACTTCAGATATGTGGAAAAAACAGATAAACTCGATTACTCCTGTGAATGTCACATGCACGAGGGAAAGATGCTCTGCGAGGCTTCAAAAGATGAGAAAGCCGGGAGAACTGTGAGCTTTATAATAGGGCCGAAAGCATAATACAGAGTATATCACCGGCCTGTCCGGCAAGTGTCCCTCAGGCTGGACCTCATTCATTCTTATCTATTTTTATCCTTTTTACTATTATTTTTTCATGAATTTTAACTGTTGACTCCTCTAATTATTGAATCCTCTAACTATTGAATCCTCTAACTATTGAGTCCTTTAACTATTGAATCCTTTAACTATTGAATCCTCTAACTATTGAATCCTCTAACTATTGAATCCTCTAACTATTGAATCCTCTAACTATTGAATCCTCTAACTATTGAATCCTCTAACTATTGAATCCTTTAACTATTGATCCTGCAGGCAAGAAAAGTATGCCAAAGTTTAATTAAGGACAGGATCTCTAATCCCATCTGATGAAGCCTGAAAAACCGGAACTGCTTGCCCCGGCAGGAAGCATGGAAGCTTTTATTGCAGCCGTCGAAAATGGAGCGGATGCCGTATACCTCGGAGCTCGGGCTTTCAGTGCTCGGGGGTATGCCTCAAACTTTTCAGAGAAAGAGCTTGAAGAAGCCATAGATTATGCTCACCTGAGAGGCGTGAAAGTATACGTAACCGTAAATACGCTACTCAAGGAAGAAGAAGTAGAAAACGCCCTCAAGCTGCTTTCCTGGCTGAGAGAAATAGGGACCGATGCAATTATAATTCAAGATCTTGGACTTATCTCGCTTGCAAGGCAATATCTGCCTGACCTTCCGCTGCATGCGAGCACCCAAATGACTTTACATAATAGCAAAGGGGCTGAATTCGCAAAAAAAATGAGAATAGAGAGGGTCGTGCTCTCAAGGGAATGCTCGCTTGAAGAAATAAAAATGATTAAAGAGAAAACTGGAACTGAAATCGAGGTTTTCATACATGGGGCTCTCTGTATTTCCTATTCCGGCCAGTGTCTCCTGAGCAGTCTTATAGGGGGAAGAAGCGGAAACCGGGGTTTCTGTGCCCAGCCATGCCGTAAAAAATACAGGCTGTATTGCGAAGGGAAACAAATCAAAACAACAGGCAGTTACCTCTTAAGCCCAAAAGACCTTAACACAACCTCAGGCCTGGGAGCTCTTATAGAAGCCGGGATTGAATCTTTCAAAATCGAAGGCCGGATGAAAAGGCCGGAATATGTTGCAGGGGTCGTCAGGATTTACCGCCGCCTGATTGACAGGTACATTGCAAACCCTGCAGAGTATTACGTTTCCGAAGAAGAGCAGGAAATACTAACCCAGCTCTTTAACAGGGGTTTTACTCAGGGTTACTTTTTTGAAAACCCACGCCAGGAGCTCATGAGCCGTGAGAACCCCCACAACCGTGGAGTTCCGGCGGGTACGGTTACAGGGTATGACAGGCGTTTAAACCGTATCCGGGTAAAACTTTCCCGACCTCTTCGTCTCGGAGACGGGATAATGGTTGAAAATGCAGAGACAAGGCCCGAAGATAAAGGAAAAATCATATCCTCAATGTATGCCGGAAAAGGCCCAGTATACAGTGCAGGAGTCGAAGATACGGTAGAAATTCCTTTTGATTCAAGGGCACCCTCCGGAAGCACGGTATACAGGACACATGACAAAATGCTTATGGATTCCCTAAAAAAAGAAAGCGAATCCGGAAGCCTGAGGCCTAAAATCCCTGTATTTATCACGGCAGCCGTTGCATCAGGGAAGCCTGTCAGGCTTGAGGTAAAAGACAGAGACTCAAATGCAGTAACAATTGAGTCTGAATATCTGGTTGAGAAAGCCAAAAAGCAACCAACTTCAAAAGCCCGCATCGAAAAACAACTTTCAAAACTCGGAAACACGATTTTTGAGGCTGCTGAACTTCATGCCACTGTGGAAGAAGATATTTTTATTCCTGTAGGGCAGTTGAACGAGCTGAGGACAAAAACAATAGAGCAGCTTGAAAATCTGCGGATTTCCAGGTGGAAGCGAAAACCTCTTGATACTCTACAGTCCTACGAATCTGGAGAAAAGGGATCAGTAGATAGAGTATCAGTAGAAAAGGAATCAGCAACAAGAGAATCAGTAGAAAAGGTAGGCCAAGAAGCCGAAAAAGCTGTTCAAGAGTGCCTGCCTATACATCCGATGCTCTCGGTTTCTGTGTATTCTATTGAAGGGCTCGAAGGGGCACTTGCAGGCGGAGCAGATAGGATTTATTTCGGCGAAGGGCTTTTCAGAAAGCCGGGGACTACAGGGCAAGAAAAGGACTCGGAAACGGGAAAAGGACCTGGCGCAGTTTTTGAAAAAGCTGTTTCTGAGACTCAAAAAGCTGGTAAGAAAATCTATTTCATTACTCCAAAACTTGTTAAAGATTCCAGAATGGAGTCTGTAGAAAAAATCTTCTCTCGTGTAAGGGAACTGGGGGCTGACGGGGTCCTTGTTTCAAACCTGGGAACCCTTTGCCTCGCAAAAGCTGAGAAAATCCCTTTTATTGCGGACAGTCCTCTGAACATATTTAACAGCCGTACCTTCGCTTTTATATTGCAGGAAGGGGCTCAGATGGCTGTGATTTCTCCGGAGCTGACCCTTGAGGAATTAAAAAGCATTGCGTCTCATGGGCCTGCAGAGTGTATTGTTTATGGCAGGCTTGAACTGATGGAGTCCGAACATTGCCTTACTGGCGGGCTGCTCGGGAACAACAAAGGGCAATGTAGCGCTCCATGCAGGTCAGGAAAGTTTACACTGGTAGATGAGAAAAACTATGAGTTTCCCTTGCTCATGGACTATGAATGCAGAATGCACCTCCTTAACTCAAGATCACTCTGCATGCTTGAATACGTTCCTGAAATTCTCGAAAACGGAGTTTCAAGCCTCAGGGTAGAAACCCTCGGAATGGATAATCCGGACGAAATCCGAAAAGTGACCAGAGCCTACAGAAAAGCAATTGATACTTATCTTGAAACTGGGAAACAGGGTCCGGAAAACTGCGAAAAACTTGGGAAGGGTTTTACTACAGGGCATTATTTCAGAGGTGTACAGTAAAAGACGGAATTCCCGGAAAAAGTGTACAATGAAAGTCGGAATTGACGGAAAAAGTGTACAATGAAAGTCGGAATTGCTGGAAAAACTGTACAGTAAAAGACGGAATTGACGGAAAAATGGACTAAAGGGTGGAAAAAACTATGGAAAAACTGGAGAAAATGGAGATTTCGGAAAGAAGAAGCCCAAAAATCTTTTTGTCGGGTTCGATCCGTGGAGGGAGGCAACTGCTTGAGACGTACAGGTTTATGTTTGATACTCTCGAAGAAGCTGGGGCTGAAGTGTTGAGCTGGCATGTTGCGGATCCGGAGCTGGAAAAAACCGAAATGAAAATGACAGAAGAAGAGATCTATGCCAGGGATATGGGTTTGCTTGTAAAAAGTGATGCTTTGATTGCAGAAGTCACAGTGCCTTCCACAGGTGTGGGTTATGAAATCTGCAGGGCGCTTGTACAGGGAATTCCCGTGCTCTGTCTTTACAGCCCTGATGCCGCAGTCTCGGCAATGGTACTGGGAAATTCCGACCATTTACTTGAGGCAAGAGCGTATCCGGACAAAACCTCGCTCAAAAAAATTATTACTGAGTTTATCAGGGCTTTCTGAAAATAAAAGCCTGGTGTAATCCTTATTTTTGAAAAAAACGTCATTGTAAGCCTGGACAAGTCCGGACTGTAATCATTATGGCTCATGACCATATTATAAAACTCGGTGATAATTATAAATAAGTTGAATAACTATGTATGATTCATGGTAGTTGGAATTATAGAAGTTTTAGTACTGATTCTGGCAATCGTAGTGGCCTTTCTCCTGTATAAAGCCCTGAAGACCGCAACCAGCCTTGCAATAAATGCAGTACTTGGGGTCTTAGTCCTTATGGCGGCAAAACTTTTGTTCGGACTTGAAATCGCAATTACCTGGGTAGCAGTTCTTATCTGCGCAATAGGGGGTATTTTTGGAGCGCTTGTTATAATTGTACTGAATTATTTGAAAATAGCTTTCATATAACAGTAAATAGACAAAAAAACTAGACGGAAGATTGAAAACTACATGGAGAATTTTCAACAAAACTTTAGTTAGAAGTTTTGGATGAAGTTTTTCCCTAAATTGTTTTTTGATAATATTTTTTCAAAAGTTTGAGAAACGAAATTCAAATTTTTCGAAAGACACCTTTTATCAAATGCCTTCTGTAAACATTCCCTTTGAAAACTTTTTCTTTTATTACATCTTCCAGCGTTAGAATTTCAAATCCTTTGAAAAGTGCCCTAACCTCTTCTATAGTAAAATAGTGGTAGATTATTCCGTTTTGCCGGGCAAAAGTCTTCTCTTCAAAAGGGATTGAAGCCTCTCCTCCGCAGCGCATATCCTTATAGCCGAAGGCCTCGAAAAAGAAAAAACCACCTTTCCTGAGTATATAACTGAACTCTTTTACAGCGGATTCCCTTTCTTTTATAAAGAGATGCTGAAGTACCCCGTAACAGAGAATTCCGTCAAAAACCTGGGCTTTGAAGGGCAGGTCCGAGATACTTGCACCAAGGTGTTCGGCAAACCTGCCGCTCCTTGAAAGCTGAGCTCTGGAACCATTCAGAGCCTTTAAAGAAATGTCAATTCCTACTGCATTGTAATACCTTGAAAGTTCCCCAAGGTATCTACCATTTCCCGAACCTGCATCAAGAACCGAGGATCCGGGCAGAAGATAAGCCTGTATATCCCGGACAGGGGCAGGCCCACCCCATTTCAAGTGGGTGTATTCTTTATCCCAGGCCAAGAAATGATTTTTCGTGGAATTTGCCTGTGAATTTGCAAGCTTAAAAGTATCCGATTTATCCATTTTTGCAATTTATCCATTTTTGCAATTTATCCATTTTTGCAATTTATCCACTTATGTGACTTACAGTGTTTATGCCTGTTTTTCAGGGCTGTAGTTTGAAGCTTCTTCAAACCTTTCTACCAGAAATTCCTTCTCAAACGAAGATAAGAACCAACCGGCTTTGGGGCCTGAACTCTGCCCAAGTAATGAAATATAGATCGCCTTGAAAAGCTCCCTGGGGTCAACCTGAGGAACAGGAGTATTCAGCTTTTCTGCAATTTTTCGGTTCAGTTCGGAACCTTCGTCCTTTGCAGAATAGACCAGCATATGGTATTCTTCTCCACTGATTTTGCCTATGGACTCAATAAGGGCTGCAAAGGCTGAAAGAAAGGCTCTTTGAAGCTCGGAGAGGGTTGCTGCCTGTACAGGCACCTTTTCTTTCACTTTAAACCTGGCAAAGGGTGGGGCATAGAGCTTTAGCCATTTAGACACGTTGTCTGCCAGTTCTTTTATACACTTTTTATCTTCAGTTGAAAAACCTGAACGTTTTACTATTTTCAGGATCTGGTCAAAATCTCCTCTTGCTACCTGATATATAGTTACCATCTGCTTGAAGGGAATTTCTGACTGGCAAATACCGGTTGCCCTGGAAAGTTCATACACTCTTTTCTGAAAAGCTACAAGTGAAGGATCATTTTCCCTGAACTGCGTCCGAAGTCGTTCGTATTCGTCCACAAGGGAGAGGAGAGGTTGTCCAGGATCGAATTGAATGTGTTTTTCAGGTTTTGTGCGGATGATAAGGTAGCGAAGAACTTCGGGTGGTACGATTTCCAGCATGTCCGAAATCGAGACAACGACCCCTGTAGAAGAAGACATCGCTCCCTGTTTACCAAGCATTATCCACTCGTAGACAATTGGATACGGAGGTTCGTGCCCGAAAATTTCTCTTACTATTCTCTTTCCGGTATCGTAAGAACCACCTTTCGAAGCATGGTCTTTTCCGAAAGGTTCAACAGTCACTCCTAAAACTGACCAGCGGGCAGGCCAGTCAACGCGCCAGGTAAGTTTCCCTCCCCCTGCCATGGGTACGGTCCCGGAGTGCCCGCATTCACATACATAGTCCACGGTTTCGACTTCCAGATCAAAACCCGTTACCTTCGTTGTTGTGATCCTTCCGCATTGATTGCATCTGGGATTGAAAAGGCTCCAATCCGGAGCTACGGTTTTCCCCGAGATTTCTTCCAGGATTTTTGCAATGGCATCTCTCTTAACAAGGGCAGTTTTTATTGCTTCGGTGTATTTGCCTGTCTTATACATCTCATCTGCCCTGTAAACCTGAGGATTAATGCCCAGTCGCCTGAGGGCTTCCAGGAAAGGCTTCAAGAAATGCTCGGCATAGTTTGCGCAGTTTCCACAGGGACAGGGGATTTCGGAGATGGGCTTCCCCACATGTTCGACGTAACTCTCGGGAAGGAATGGGTAAACCTTGCGCAGGGGATCATAATTGTCAGCAATATAGATAAAGTCAGCATTTGCTCCTTTATCAACCAGAGCCCTGTAAACAGCATCGGCAGTCACAACTTCTCTCATGTTGCCTATATGGATGCTCCCCGACGGAGTGATGCCTGTGGCAACAAGATGTTTGCCATTCTTTTTTAACACGTCTTCGGCTATGACGTCTGCCCATTGAATTGTGTCAGCCATATTTCTCACCAGAATCAAGCCTTTTTTGAAAAGGCCTGAGCGAAAACCCCTCTAAAAAGCATGGTAACAACCCTTTTCAAAAAGGTTTGATCGAAAACCTCTGGAAAACTATTGAATCCCTGGGTAGTTATTGCAAGCCTTTTCAAAAAAGGTTTGAACGAAAAACTTTGAATTCCCTGCATAATTATCGTTTCAACTAATAAACCTTGGGCTAGAAGACAAGGAACCGGAGTCTGTTTCTATTTTGCGTTTTTGGCAATAAAAGATGGAAATAAAACCGAAAAGAGGACCAAAATGTAAAAAATAAAAAAGGAGAAAAATTAATGGAGGTTCAAAGGCAAATTAATTCAGGAGTCTGCAGATTTAAGGAGATTTAATATGGCACTTTAGTAAACAAATCAAGTAAACTTTATTTGCCAATAAATAAAAGCACGTAAAAATATATAAATATTTCGAAATGGGACGAATTGGGGAATAAATAATAAGAATACCAAGACAAGTGGAGTGAAAACAATGTAAACTTACAGACCTATAATAAAAATATTAAGGAAGAAAGGGATAGATGCGAAACTCTGAAATTGCCAATAGGCTGACCATTAACATTGTAAATACTACTTTTTCTCCAGGCACAAATACCTCGCCAGATGAAGATACCTCAAAAACGAAGATACCTCGCTAGATATAGCAATGGCTACAGGGAAGCAGGTTATAGTTGAGGATCCAATGGTTGTATCAGGATAGAAGTAAGCTCTCAAAAAAATAAAAAAGACAGCAGGGGAGGTGGTCGCTATTTTCCAAGGAAGAACTATTCAGACCTGCTGAAGAATTTATAGTTATTTTACTGCTGTTTTTTGGCAGGCCCGGAGTAGTCCAGTCTGGATCTTGTTTATCCCTGCTGTGGAGGAACATTCAGGCTTCTACCTGAATTATTTCCTTAAGCGATCTGCTTTCTGAAGAGATTGCAGGAATTAATCTTAATATCGAGCAACTTTTCGATGTTCATTTTTGCAGCAATACCTTTTGCAGCGCCTGGTACTGACGTTATAACTCCGATGTCGAGTTCTTCACGCAGCTCACGCATAACGTGCTCGTCTGCGAGGTCCATCTTGTCGACCCCGAGTTTCTTTGCGACGTATTCTTTTGCTTCTCCTATGCGCATATTCTTTGAGAACTCCATCCTTGCAACAAGGTCTCCTGCAGCTCTCATTCCTGTCATACCTGAAGCCATTATGTGTGCGATCGGCATACCCAGAGGGTCGCCGACCCCGACCTATATGCCGTCTACGCCTGCAATTTCTACCATTGCTTTGCTTGCCCTTGTAACGGCATCAATAGGAGGAGTTTCAAGCATCGGTATTCCGCCCACACCCATCCCCATGTCAACGTGACAGGGGATTGGAGACGCTTCGACAGCTGCTTTCATGAAAGTAACTGCACGGGCAAGGTTCCAGGCTGAGGTCTTGCTGGTGTTGGTGTTGCATACTGGCCCGAAAACATTTGCTCCTGCCTTTGCAATAAGAGGAGCCTGCTGGTGAGGCCAGAGACCTGCAAGGGTAACGCCATCATACTGAAGGTTTCCATGCATACCAAGGACACATTCTCCTGCCATGCCTGCTTCAATATACATGTCAGGGAACTCTTTCCTAAGTGCTTCAATCGCATGGAGTGTACCATACATGTCACCATCGCCTGCTGCACCGGTTGTGTCGAAGTTGACCCCATCGGCACCGGATGCAAAGAGTTTCTGCATGACCCAAACCGTGTCTCTTGTCAGGTGTTCTGCGGCATGTTCCATTGAGTCCCAGGCTTCCTGAATCTTAAAAGCCTTCATAAGGTCACCAGGGTTCTCGAAAGGCCCATCAGGAGTATAATACAACCCCATGTTTGGCATTGCGCCGTAAAACAGTGGAACAATCATGTTCTGCTGACAGACTTCCATTGCCTGACATTCATTTGATACGACAGGCTTGACAGGCTTGAAACTGTAATCAATATGCCCGAGTTCCATTGTGTCAGCACCAAAAGCACGCTCGTGCGTCATGCATCCTACAAGGCGACTGGAAGGAATACCGACACCACTGTTGCCCTGGTCACCGTCAAGTCTGATTGTGCCTATGTCGTGTGTTACAGGAATTTCCATGCCCTGTTCGACACTAACAGCCTTGCCTGGCATCATAAGGATCTCTGCAAGCTTGTCCATTTCATTGCCATTCAGAGCAGAAATCTCACCAAGATCGGCAGCATTTGCAGTTCCGGCTTCGATCTCTGCAATTATCTTTTCTTTGGTAAGGTAGACACGTTTACCGTCTCCCATACGCAAAGCGTATTCAGTTGCCATTTTTATCCTCCGTTCAATTTGTCTTTAATTCAGATTTCGAAAAACTATATTCTGGGGTTCAAAATTGGGATACAAAGTTTCTGGCTTGCCAGAGAGCTATTATCGCCAGAATAAGGACCAAAACCATCCACAGTATCTTTGCTTCCGGTATGAAGGAATCTGCCCAATATGCATTATAAGCTGCTAGAGCCACTGCTGTTTGCGTCATATTTTCTATCCTCCATTGAATCAAACATATCTGAGGCAGGCATCAGAACCTCGAACTCTGCCGAAGTCTGTGATCACATACCTGTGCAGAAGGAAGCCTTTTTTATAGATTCCCTCTTCGTCGACTTTCTGCTCCACATCCTTCAGCATTCCTCCGGAAGCCAGTTCCAGGATGTCAAAGTTGATGCTGTCCCTATAGAAATCACTCTTCATGCCATATTCTTCCTGGATCTGAGGAACTATCTCATAATTCCAATGTTCTTTTCCATCCAGCAAGATTTCCAGAATCCTGAATTTAATAGGACGATTTCCACTCATTTCACTCACCTCTCAGAGTTTCAAGTGCACTTGTGTCTTCTGTAAACATGACGAAACTACCAATAACACAGAGAGTGCCTCCAACAAGGATGGTCCACTGCGGGACATCCCCGAAGAAGAGGAAAATGAAAATGATAGCAAATAGCCCGTAGAGGTTTCCTATACCCTGGCCTCTTCCAACCCCGATAAGCGGGAAGGACTTGTACCAGCAGACATAACAGAAACCAAACGTAATCCCTGCAAAGATAAGGACAAGCAGGGTCAGGGGTTCAAAGGCCTGAAGTGCAAAGGAATACATCGGGTAGCCGAAAATTGCGAGTATCGGAACAATAATAACCCACCAGATCAGGTTTTCACCTACGAACCTGAGGGTCAGCCCTACGTCCGGCTCTGAAATGTCAAGTCCCTTACCTGCGATTGCACCTTCAATACCCCAGCCGGCAGCAGCCATCAAGCCACCGAGATATCCGATCCACTGGACGTTTCCTGAAGAAAGCTCAGTCAGGAGCCCGCCACCGAAGATCGTAATGCCCCCTATAATGATGACTCCTATACCCATTGCCGCTCTTTTAGAGATCTTTTCTCCATACCAGTAGTAAGCAAGAATTGAGCCCACCACAGGGTAAAGAAGAGCTGCAACAGCTGCGAATGCTCCACCAATAAAGCCCATAGCAATGAAAGAACCGAGAATTGCCATCGGCCCTCCGAAGATAGAGGCGAGGAAGAACCACTTGGAACATGGGTGGAATTCCTTAATTGTCCGGACAAGTTCCCCGTATTTGCCAAGCACTCCATTCCAGAGCATAAGCGCCAGCATGACAGTAAGAGCGTTGAAGGCCGTAATAAGAATAGCCGTTACAACAAGAGCTGTGCCGTCACCGCCGGTTTTCGCAATAGTATTATACATTTCATCAAAGGGGTTCAGCACCCACACAACAGTCCCTGGAAGATACCAGATTCCCCAGAACACAGCACAGAAAAGGGCCCACATATACCCTTTACTGATTTTTCTCTTGCTTTCCTGTTTTTTTAAAGCTTTTAAATCCACGGAAAATCCCTCCATTTTTCAGAACGCTGTGGAGTTCCCTCAGGACGTAATCTCCAGTCCATCTCCACAACCTGAAAGTGCAGCCCAAAAACTCCTTTTGCGGCTTTCACACCTCGGGAATATGTTTCAAGTTTTTTTAGATTCAAACTTATTTTCAACTGCTGTTTTTAGCTGCTTTAGCTGCTTGTTTTTAGCTGATTTAGCTGCTTGTTTTTAGCTGATTTAGCTGCTTGTTTTTAGCTGCTTTAGCTGCTTGTTTTTAGCTGCTTTCAACTGCTGTTTTTAGCTGTTTTTGAGACTGCATCTAAGTTTTCCGTTTTTACAATCTTTTCAGCCATTTTTGTAATATTCCCTTGAGTGGTATGACTTGCAAGAACTGTTCCAGCTATATCCTGGGCTACAGTCTCACAAAAATGCACAAAATAGAGTGTTGCAGAAAATGTATGCTTGAATACATTTTCTGCAGTTTAAACCGTTTTCTAAGGCTGCTTTATCAGACACTCAGGGCTGCTTTTACTTTGGCAACTGCGTCATTAGCGCTTTCGCCGTAGATATCTGCGCCGATCTTGTCTGCCCAGTCCTGGGTAACAGGAGCGCCACCGACCATAGTCTTTACCTGGTCACGGACACCTGCTTCTTTCAGCTGTTCCTCAATCTGGATCTGGTTGACCATCGTGGTTGTCATAAGGGCGGAGGATGCAACAACCTGGGGTTTAAGTTCTTTCACTTTTTCTACAAAAGTCTTAATTGGGACATCTCTTCCGAGGTCCACTACTTTGAAACCTGCAATGTTAAGCATGGAAGCTACAATGTCCTTTCCGATGGAATGGATGTCGCCTTCGATGGTTCCGATAGCAACGGTTCCGAGGCTCTTGGTCTGAGACTTGCGCCTTTCCATTTCAGGGGTGATAACTTTTATACCGGCATTCATTGCCTCGGCAGCTGCAAGTACGTGTGGCAGGAAAAGTTCACCCTGACCGAATTTTTCTCCTACTTCTTCCATGCCTGCGGTAAAGCCTTTCTCAATAAGCTCTACAGGGTCAACTCCTGCGGCAAGGGCTTCATTTGCTACTTCTTCTGCAAGTTCGTCGTCAAAGTCAGTGATTGCTTCTTTTGCTTTTGCAATGATTTCTTCTTTGTTTGCCATTTTTAGATCTCCTGAATATCTGGATATTAATTACATGCCTCTGAAGGCTTTGTCAGCCTTGTCCACGATTGCCTGCATGTCCTTGAGAATGTCTGCATCGATTGGGATTACCTGGTGGTTTTTAAGAACGTCCTCTACCTTTTCGTGTGCAACTGTTGCAAGGTCTTTTGAGCCTGCTGCAGCCCAATCTCCAAACATGTGTCTGTCAATGAGCATTGGGTTGGACGGGTAATCCACAAGCTGTCTGGTCTGTTTAAGGGCCAGGAAATTGTTTCCGATGCCTACTTTCTGGATAGATTCAACTGCAAGAGTTTCTTCCGAGACAGGAATTCCCTTCATGGCTTTCTTAACCATACTGAAGATATCATTGTCAATTACAAGCTGTTCCATTGAGAATGTCATTCCGAGCTCAAGCATTCCGGCTCCATAGATGGTGTTGGCACCAGCAAGGGCAGGCAGGAGGGTGGTCATGGTTTTTTCGTGGCCTGCCTGGTTGTCCGGAACCTTGGAATCAGACTAGGAACCTGCCACATAGGAGGGAAGGCCGTAGAACTGGGCAAGCTTTGCGACTGCAGCACTGATAAGACCGAGTTCAGGAGATCCTACAGGTGCTGTACCTTTCTTGAGGTCGAAGGTGGTTGTGGAACTTCCATACCAGACCTTAGATCCAGGAACTGTCAACTGAGCAAGTACGATTCCTGAAAGAACTTCGGCATTGTGGGTTACAAGAGTACCTGCAAGATATACAGGAGAAGAACCACCTGACATTGCCATACTCAGGACATTTACAGGAATTCCAAAGCGAGCGCCCTTGATGATGACCTGACAGGCGTTTACACTGAGCTCAAGCGGACTGGTAGGGCAGAGCAGCATGGAGAAAATAGGTTTCTTTCTTGCTTCTTCTTCGTCGCCGCCGTAGTAGGCCTTTACAATGTCCCGGTAGTACTCGACGTTTTCGCCAACAGGGTCAATGTGGTGGTAGTGCTTTGCGGTGTTTGCAAGAGGGGTAAGTGTTTCGTGAACATCCTGAGCGCCCTGACCTGCAATGTCTCTTGCAGAGACTGGCAGAGAGAAATAGTCAATGTTTTCTGCCCAGTCACAGAGTTTTGCAATGTCTGCAATGTCTTTTTCGACGGAGTCGACTGTTACATACTTGCCGTCCTGGTATCTGCAGACCTTAACACCGGTACCGAAGCAGGTCCAGTGAACTTTGCCACCGCATTCCTGAACGGTATTAAACTTTTTGTCACGGCCCCAGAGTACAAATCTGGATGGGGCTAGCTGAAGAGCTTTTCTTACAAGATATTCAGGGATCTTTACGACGTTGGTCTTTTCGTTAACTTCGCAGCCATTTTCCTTGAAGATCTGCCTTGCCTCTGGATCAGAAACCTGAATTCCTGGTTCCATCAGAACTTCCATGGTTGCATAGTGAATTGCCTTAAGTTCATCATTAGTAAAAAGGTTTAATTCTACGCCATTAAGTGCATTAAATCCAGCAACTGCATTATTTTTTGCCATTTTTATAACCTCCGAATAAGAATGATTTAAGCCAGCAGTTCTTTTGCTTTTGCAACAGCTTCGGTTGCGTTTTCAGCATAGCAGTCTGCACCGATTTTGTCAGCCCAGGCCTGGGTTGCAGGCGCACCGCCTACCATGACTTTTACTTTGTCCCTGAGTCCTTCTTCTTTGAGGAGCTCAATTACACCTTTCTGTCCCTGGAGAGTTGTGGTCATAAGGGCGGAAATTCCAATCATATTGGCATTGACTTCCTTTGCCTTCTCAATAAAGTTCCTGATTGGAACATCACGACCGATGTCATGGACTTCAAAGCCGGCAGATTGGAGCATTGTGGACACGATTGCCTTTCCGATATCATGAACATCACCTTCAACGGTACCGTTCACAATAACACCGAGCTTTGAGCCGGAAGCTCCTTCAGGCATAAGATCCTTAAGCGCTGCAACTCCTGCAGTCATCGCATCGGCAGCCATCATTACGTGTGGCAGAAACAGTTTTCCTCTCTCGAAACGGACACCAACCTCGTTCATGCCTGCTGCAAGCCCTTTTTCAATTATTTCAGAAGGTTCCAGTTCTCCTTTAGCTTTTTCAACTACAGCGAGTACTGTATCCTTCTTGCAGGAAATTATAGCATCTGCAAGTTCCTGAAGCAATTCTTCTTTGCTAATGTTGCATCCTCCGTTTTAGTTTTAGAACTATAGAGACTTCTATCCTGTAATTATCACGATTATTCGTGAACATCCAGGCTGTAAGCTCATGCTTCTGGATGAAGCGATGAATGTACAGGAAGAAACTCACGATCACCATGGGTGGGAAGCCATGATCACCTCAAGCGAGACAATGAAACCATGAAGAGTTCATGATTACGCTGATTGGGGTTCATGAGTGTTTTAGCAGATGGGGTGTTTTTCGTGCCATTTTAATCCCGTCTGATAACTCATCTCTCAGATGTCTCCAATACTTTGTTGGTTATTCGCATATATATATTTTTCTAAAAATTCTGTAGTGAATTCAGGGGTAGTATTTATAGTTTTTGGTTTTTTGAGTTTTATTTGTATATTGAGGAAGAAAATAAAATTCATATATCAAAAAATATAAATATTAAATATTCAAAATGGATTTTTAGAAAGTTTTTTCTGGTTAAGACTTCCAGTAGCATTCTGGGGAGTCTGCCTTCAGGTTGCGCCCCAAAAGCAAAATTTTGTTGCCCATGGTCGAAAAAGCCGGAATCAGATTTTGCATTGTAGTGGATTTTCCAACCACCTTGTCCATAGATTGCCATCTGTCTCAGCTTTTTACCTTTTTCTCTATTTGCGTCCTTTCAAACCATGAAACCGGCAACCGTTGTACTATATAATAATATATATAACTTATTACTACTTAGAAAAGTATGTCACCCATAGTTACCTTTATTTGAAAGCTTCGAGAAAAGATTCGTAAAGGGAAAGGATTAGTAAAATAGGCCCTTAATTGCAAAGCTGAAATAAACTACAGGAAGAGCCTTTTATGAGCCATGAGACCTTTTATCATGTAATCGCAGCGGGTTACATATCCTGCTAGCTAAACATCTATCCTGTATGTTGCAAATAACGAAGTTTCTTTTTAACAAAAAAGGTAATGAAATCAAAAAGGATACGAGGATTACAAGGTAAGATTATAAACCTTCGGATTCTCCATATCCCGAAATGCAGAGCCTGTAAGCCCTGTTGACGAGTTCCAGCATTCTGGAATCTTCCCTCTCGATTTTTATTCCGCAGGCGAGGGAAAGGTATTCGGCAAGGTCAAAGACTTTTATTTTTTCGTCCTGCCCGGCTTCAATAAGATTCTGCATACAACCCCCGCAGTTAGTGATAATTACATCACAGCCCAGTTTTTCGGCAGCTCTGTAGCGGTCAGAGGCCACACCCAGGGACTCAGATGGGTAATTGACCCTTACTCCACCTCCAAAGCCACAGCAAGCCGAGTTTTTAGGAGTTACATTGGCAAGCTCGGTGCCCGGAATTTGCTCAAGCACATCTCTTGCTTCTTGATATACTCCCATTGACCTGGTCAGATGACAGGGGTCATGATAAAAGACTTTATGTTTTAGCACAGCCTCGGGAGTGAGTTTTCCTTCCTTTATAAGAAGCTCAAGGTACTGGGAAACGTGCAGCACCTGAAAATCAAGTTTCCCAAAAATTCGAGGGTAGATATCTTTAAATGCCTTAAAACAGCCAGGACAGGCTGTAATAAGAGTTTTAGCCCCCCGTTTTCGGATTTCTTCAATGTTTCGCTGTCCGTTCCTATGAATAGGCCCTGGATCTCCGGCACCCGCAGATACGGCTCCGCAGCAGTATTCGACCCCGCTCAGGACAGTGTAATCGACTGCTGCTTTATCCAGCAATGCAATTGCAGCCTGTGCCATGATTTTGTTGATATACGTTCCTGCGCAGCCAGGAAAATAAACTACTGAACCTGAACTTTCTTTGTACGCAGGAGTTTCGTCCAGCTCGGCAATCTTCTTAAAAAGGTTATTCTCAGCTTCAGGGTCTACCATTGTCTGCCTGTCGGTAAGGCCATGTTCACGGACCCACTTTTGCCTTGCAGGAGAAATAAGTGTTTTTATTCCCAGCCCTACGGGACATGCATTTGTACAGAGCCCACAGGTCAGGCAGCGCAGCAGAGAGCCGGCATCAATGTCCGAATTTCCTTCCAGATATCCGTACAACCGGTTAAACAAACCCAGGTCATTGTAGCGAGGGCAAACCTTAAGGCATTGTCCACATTCTTTACACTCTGATCTGTGCTTTTCTACGATTTCCATTTTTTAACTCCATATCATTTTAAATTTATATGACTTATTCGTTTTTTAACAGGTATTTTTAACAGGTATTTTTAACAGGTATTTAACAGGTATTTTTAACAGGTATTTTTAACAAATATTTTTAATAGGGATCAATAAATCTTCCTTTTTGACAGGAAATCCTTAAAAGTTCCCCTTTGATGTAAATTCTTATAAGTTCGTTCTTGATGAGAAGCCACTCAGAAGCCATTAAAAGTCGCGAAATCACTTATAAATCACTGATATATCATAAAACTACTCAGAGGTCACTATCAAGTCAGTAAATACCTGAAAAATCCTTAAAAATCACCAGAAAATCTTTAAAAACTTCCTTTTTGACAAAAACTCTTTTATTGTCCCTGTCTACATTCTGTTCGGATAACTGTTCATGAACTTCAGGAAGCCCTTAATAACAGATTAAAAGTACGGACAGGTTTTTTTCCAAAAAAGATAAGCTAATGTTCAACCATACTATCATCTATATGTAGCTATACACGCAGCCAGTAAATGGAAGGGATTAAATATCTTCGACGAACTCAAAAACAGCGCCAGAAAGCTGATAATTCCCATTGCCCGCCTGATTCCCTTATCTCCGAATACCCTCACGTTGCTGGGTTTCGCCGTAAGCATCGCTGCAGGGGCAGCATTTGCGCTGGGAAAACCTTTTGCAGGCGGTCTTCTTATTCTGTTTAGCGGGGTCTTTGATATCCTTGACGGAGGAGTTGCAAGGGCAAAAGACCGGATGACGCCTTTTGGAGGCGTGCTCGATTCGGTTTGCGACCGATACTCTGATGGTCTAATGTTTCTCGGAATAATAGCAGGCGCAGTTAACGGCAGGCTTGTCCTTTCCCCGATTGTGCAAATAGAAGGCTGGCTCTGGGCAGGCTTTGCCCTGATAGGCTCCTTCCTGGTAAGCTACACCCGCGCCCGTGCGGAATCCGCAGGTTGCCGGAAACTGTCAGTCGGAATTGCCGAACGTACGGAAAGAATGGTTCTCCTGGCCCTGGGCGGAATTTCAGGTTTTCTAAGCTGGGCTCTGGTACTTGTAGCTGTGTTTTCCCATATCACTATTATCCAGCGAGTCCTTCGGGCAAAAAGCATATTGAGTACGCCTTCCGAAGCTGATCTCCAAAAACCGTAATAGCTCTGATCATGCTAAGAAATCCAGATAAGGATGACGTCTATGAGTAATGAACTACTGTATAAAATATAAGATAAAGAATTTACCTACTCTCTTCTACCGATACTCATTTATACTACATATTTGATTACAATAGTTGACGATGGTAAACAAAGAAGGAGATTTGCCATTGAGAAAGTACAATCTGCTCTGCGGGGCCGTAGGGTAGCCTGGTCCATCCTGCAAGACTGGGGGTCTTGCGACCTGAGTCCAAATCTCAGCGGCCCCACCAAAATTTAATTTATATGCTAATTTTGATAGGCTTTAAACGTTGTTGCATCTATCTTTAGGGCTTTACTTGTCTTTGTTTTCGGGTTCAATTTAGATTCTCTCGTCGTTTTTTCATTGTATTAGAACGGAAATAATCTATTGTATTTTGTACGTTTGGTTTCTACTTGTTATATATAATATTAAATTATCAGGTTAAAGAAAAAATAATGATCTGTTTGTATATTTGGGATAGCTAGTCGATAAAAAGTTATATATGCTTATACTTCCAATATACAATTATACGACTCATATATACTCAGAGTTAAAATTGATAAAGTCGTTCTGAGTCGTTGATGGAAAAACTGTGTCAAATAAAATTACGATACGTAAAAGTTTTCGCTGGGTGTCGGGGTATTTTTACTAGCGGGTTCGATATCGTTATAAATCAAAATTGTTTAGAGATATTACAAAGGGAAGTGATATACAGTTATATAAAATTCGATTTTGTTTAATATGTGAAAGTTTGCACCTGGAAAATCACCTAGATTACTATCTTAAACTTCAACCTTTTTAGGCAAATATATGCCATGCTGTATCTCTGTGAGATCAGACGATTGCAATTTAATAATATTGCTGTTGTTTGATCCTTAAATTTAAGCGCATGTATCGATACCAAGCGATATTTATGCGCTTAAAAACGAGGAAGTTAAAGTTACTATACTTTTGTATTAACATCACGCTTTATTTCTGAGTTATTCTTAAAGAAGAAACAGTAGAATTTTTGCATTATTTTGAGGATTACCTCCCACATTCGTCAATATTTTTTTGAAAATTAACAATTTTCTTGATATCGTTTTTTCAACAGATTTGATTAATTTAAACTATTTGTGGAAAGTTATGAAAATTGATTGATATCATTTTCTGGTCTTTAAATACACTACATAGGTGCTTTTACCTACTGCGTAAAAATACAATAAATCCACGTTTAATGAAAAACGATAGTGAGAATAATATAATATGAATTTACGAAAAAATACTACGGGAAGTGAGTTCTAACAAAACCGGTATAATGCCGAACTAATTAGCAATAATACCAATACATTTATTATTGATAGTGCAACTATCTTGTATTACAAGGTAGCCATAGTATTACTATAAAACGTAGTGCGCGAAAAGAGGTGTAGCATATTGATACCATCGCAAATGCTCAAAGGAATATTGGAAGGCTGTATATTAAAAGTAATCAGCAGTAAAGAAACTTACGGCTATGAAATTTCTCAGCAATTGCAGAAATATGGCTTTTCAGATATTTCAGAAGGCACAATTTATCCGCTTCTGCTCCGCCTTGAAAAGAACAATCTCATAACGGCAAAATATCGGGAGTCGGCTCTTGGGCCAAAACGCAAGTATTTTTCCATCACACCGGTGGGAGAAAAAGAACTGGAGGCATTCATGAATAACTGGCAAGAGCTCAATCATGCTGTAAATCAATTATTTCACGTTGGGGAATAATGATGAAGACTGAGACAAAAATGCTGAATCAAGAGAATAACGAACTGGATAAGCTATTAACCGAAGAAAATAATGTTGTCATGACCGATATGGTATGCTATCTGCGCCTGGCAAACATTTCAGAGCATGATCAGGAAGTCGTAAGGCAGGATTTGCTACAAATGGTCCTGTCTGCTCAAGAACGTGGAGAAGATATTAATACGCTGATCGGGCAAGACTATAAATCATTCTGTGATGAGGTGATAGCTGCACTGCCACAGAAAAGTCAAAAAGAGCGAGTCCTGGATCTTATTGATACACTTCTTTTGTCCACATCCATTCTTGGAGTAATCCATATTGTCATGTCCAAAGAAACGATGAGATTAATTTATAATGCAGTAACAGGTCAACAGTTGAATTTTCAGATTTCTATTTCTGTTGGTAATTTGTTATCCTATGTTATTATCATTGCCAGTGTTTTTTTTATTTTTCATGTTATTGGCAAAAATTTACTAAAACCAGAAAAAAAGCATAACCAAAGTAGGCTAAAAAAGTTGGTAATAGGGGGAGCTATAGGCGGAGGTTTAATGGCTGTCTTTTTAATTATTGCATGGGTTGGCAAGCAAACACTCATTACAGTTAATATATTTGCTGCATGTGTATTTATCTTAGGGCTATATATTGCCCATAAACTTCTTCAAAAATTCGTCATAACGTAAAGCAATTTCATCATTGAAATTAAACATGATGAGAAAGTGGTGAATGGCAGTTTATCGCTATTTTGCATGCATACCTTCCATGTTATTGCTTTTGTCATTGATAAAGGAACTAGCGTATATTCTCGTAATGCCCAAAATAAAAGAGCTGTCCCCAAAAATATTCAACAAACAATATATAAAAACATAAATACATAAATATAGATGCATAAATATACAAATATATAACTATACTTATAATTTATTATCTCATTTATTTTTATTTTCTTTCATTACTTTTATTATTTTCAATCACTCTGCTACGCAGGTAATTTTCCCGTATTTTTTCGATCATTTCCTCATTAGCTTCAATAACAAAAGCACCTATATACCCACATTCCTTGCAGTGGTAAACCGAACCTGCATACCCGCCAACTTCATAATATAAATCTGCGTTTCCGCAGATAGGACAAACTTCTATAAGTTTTTCCTGGCCCAGAGCAATTCCTCCTTTAAAATGGCTTTCAATATCGAATTGTTAAATATATATAAGAAGGATGATTTTAATAAAGATGTTGTATCTTCTACTATATCTAAAGTTATTAGCCAGTATTTAGAGAATCCTGATATAGACATTACCCAATATATGAGGAATCCTGAAAAACCCGGAATTTCCAATAAAAATCTCAATTTTATTTTCTCAATTGTATTAACAGAATAATTCAAGGCCTACAGTGAGTAAAAAATGACTGAAATGATGACCCCTGCAATGCGCCAGTACTACGAAGCCAAGCAGGCATATCCTGACACACTTATCTTCTTCCGTATGGGAGACTTCTATGAATCCTTTGGGGAAGACGCAAAAACTATTGCAAAAGAACTGGAGATCACGCTTACAGCCCGTGGCAAAGACAAATCAGGAGAGAGAATGCCACTTGCAGGAATACCCTACCATGCAATTGACACTTACCTGCCGAGGCTCATAAATAAAGGATATAAAGTGGCAATTTGCGAACAGCTTGAAGACCCGAAAAAGGCGAAGGGAATTGTAAAGCGAGGGGTTGTAAGGGTAGTCACACCCGGCACGGCGATTGATTCTTCCATGTTTTCAGATGCCTCAAACAATTACCTCATGGCAGTCGCTGGGCGAGAAATCGGAAACTCCGGAAAGAATGCCGAAACCGAATTTGAAATTGGGGTGTCGTTTCTCGATATTTCCACAGGGGAATTCCTTACAACGCAGTTCAGAGACTCGGAAAATTTTGAAAAGCTTCTAAGCGAGCTTGCTCGAATGCGGCCGTCCGAATGTATTTTGCCTTCATCCCTGTATAGAAATCCAGACCTTACTGAACGACTGAGAGCCCAAACTATTGTGCAGGAATTTGCCCCCGATATTTCAGGAGCAAAGGAAGCCGGAGAAAAATTGAAAACCCATTTTAGAGTTGCAACTCTTGAAGGCATGGGTTGTGAGAACCTGGATTTTGCAGTGTACTCAGCGTGGGCTGCCCTGGAATATGCACAGACTACGCAGCTGCGGGAACTTACCCATATCAATACCCTGAGAACCTACTCAAATTCCGAATTTATGATCCTTGATTCCGTAACCCTGCGGAATCTCGAAATTGTTAAAAACGTGCGAGATGAAGGAGACGAAAATTCCCTATACCGCATTCTGAATAGCACGAAAACACCGATGGGAAGCCGTACCCTGAAAAAGTGGCTTTTGAAACCCATACTTTCCGTAGAAAAAATCAATCATCGGCTAGATGCTGTTGAAGAACTGACAGCAAAGCCTCTGCTCCGCTACGATCTCCGGAACTGGCTTTCAGATGTCAGGGATATAGAACGCCTAGTAGGAAGGGTAGTATATGGGAACTCAAACGCAAGGGACCTTGTAGCCCTAAAAAAATCCCTTGAAGCTCTGCCTCCTGTCCGGGATTCCCTTATAGAAAACATTGAATCCGCAATTTTAAATGATATTGCAGTAGGGCTTGCATCGTTTTCCGAGCTTGAAAATCTAGCTGAAATGATAGATAGAGCAATAGTTGACGAGCCGCCTATCTCAGTTCGGGAAGGAGGCATGATAAAGTCGGAATATAGTGCAGAACTCGCTGAACTCAAGGATATTGCGAGCAACAGCAAGCAGTGGATTGCAAATTTTCAGCAGAAGGAAAGAGAAAGAAGTGGCATAAAGTCCCTGAAAGTGGGATATAATAAGGTTTTTGGGTATTATATAGAGGTAACCAATGCCAACAGTAGCCAGGTTCCTGACGATTATATAAGAAAACAAACCATGTCAAATGCCGAGCGCTTTTTTACCCCTGAACTCAAGGAAAAAGAGAGCCTTATCCTGACAGCCAATGAAAAAGCTATAGCTCTCGAGTATGAAATCTTTACAGAAATTGTGCGGACACTTTCAGCCCATTCAAGAGAACTTCAGGAAACAGCCGAAAGAATAGGCACGCTTGATGTCCTTGCAGATCTCGCTGAAATCGCAGAAAATAACAATTATATCAGGCCCCAGCTTACGGATGACTGCAAGATTCTTATCCGGGATGGAAGGCATCCGGTAGTTGAAAACACCGTACATGGCGGTTTTGTCCCGAACGATACAGAAATTGACTGCAAGGAAAACCAGTTTTTGCTGGTAACAGGCCCGAATATGGCAGGCAAGTCCACTTATATGCGCCAGACTGCGCTTATAGCTATTATGGCTCAGGTCGGTTCTTTTGTTCCTGCATCCTATGCTTCAATAGGGATTATTGACCAGGTCTTTACAAGAATTGGAGCATTTGACGACCTCGCAAGTGGACAGAGCACCTTTATGGTAGAAATGGTTGAGCTTGCAAATATCCTGAATAATGCAAGTCCAAGAAGTCTTGTGCTTCTTGATGAGATCGGCAGGGGAACAAGTACCTATGATGGGTACAGCATTGCAAAAGCTGTTGTGGAATTCCTGCATAACCGGGGGAAAGTGGGAGTAAGGGCTCTATTTGCAACTCATTACCACCAGCTCACAGCCCTTGAAGAGAAATTAAAAAGGGTCAAAAATTATCATGTTGCAGTAAAAGAAGAAGGTCATGAATTAGTTTTCCTGCGAAAGATCGTGCCGGGTGCAACAGACAGGAGTTATGGAATCCAGGTTGCAAGACTTGCAGGCGTCCCGGAAAAGGTAATAGAAAGGGCAAATGAAATTCTTAAAGAACTCGAAAGAGAGAACGTGCTCGAAGAGGTTGAAGACGGCAAGAACGGAAAAAAGAGAAAAAGCAAGGCTACAGCGCGTTATACCCAGATGATGCTTTTTGACCCTGGAGACAGCGGCGGAAATACAGCAAAGGTAAACAGGCCCAGCCCTGTAGAAACAGCTCTTCGAAAACTGAATGTGGAAGAAATGACGCCAATAGAAGCCCTGAACAAGCTTCATGAGCTCAAAAGGCTACTGGATTGACTGGGCTAAGGGTCAATAAAGGATCAATTAATTGCTGGATTAAAGGTCGAGTAAAGGTCGAGTAAAGTATGTCCAATGAATATTTTTCTGGTCTGGACGGAGTAAAGGAATGATGGAAGAACATATTGAAGGGAAGAAAAAAGATAAGGGAAATAAAATTCGGCTCCTTGATAAAGATACGATAAACAAAATCGCGGCCGGAGAGGTAATTGAACGCCCTGCATCCGTAGTAAAAGAGCTGATAGACAACTCAATCGATGCAGGTGCTACGGACATCCGCATAGAAGTCGAAAAAGGTGGAAAACATTCCATTCTTGTCCGGGACAACGGGTGCGGGATGGACAGGGAAGATGCCTTGCTTGCATATAAAAAGCATGCAACTAGCAAGCTCACACGGATTGAAGATCTCGATACTATTTCTACAATGGGCTTCAGGGGAGAGGCTCTTTCGTCTATTACAGCGGTTGCAAAGGTGGAGATACTTACCCGGCCTCCGGAAGAAATTACAGGTACCAGAATAGTAATTAATGGGGGAAAAGTTCTGGAAACTTCGGATGCAGGCACGGCCCCAGGTACGTCTGTGCATGTAAAAGACCTGTTTTACAATACTCCGGCAAGGCAGAAATACCTCAAAAGTGACCGTACCGAGCTTGCCCATATTACAGAGACAGTAACGCAGCTTGCTCTGGCAAATCCGCATATTTCCTTTACTCTGCTCAGTGAAGAAAAGCCAGTCATAAGAAATGCGGGCTCAAGTGAGTCTTTCAAAAGTATTGTAAATCTTCTGGGCCCGGATACGGCTCGTTCAATGCTCCCCCTGGAGTACAGGACCGAAGATTTTGAAATCTTTGGGTACATTTCAAAGCCTGAAAACACTCGAAGAGAAAGCGACCAGATTTTCCTGTTTGTAAATACCCGCCCGGTAACCTCAAGAGCCGTCAATAAAGCTATTCGCGAAGGATATTATACCAAAATTCCGAAAGAGCGCTATCCTGTGGCAGTGCTCTCTCTTATTGTGGATCCTGGGGAAGTAGACGTTAATGTACACCCCCGAAAAGCCGAGGTGCGTTTCAGCCGGGAGAAAGAGCTTGGGGATGCGGTCACATTTGCAATCGAAAAAGTACTCTCCGAAAATGCTCTGGCTCCTGAAATTCGGGAAAAAAAAGACCGGGCTTTTCAGAAGACCTTCGATGTTTCAGGTTCTTCAGATAGATTGCAGGTCTCCGAAGCTGCGGAAATTTTTGGAAGGAAGGACGCTGGAAAGGCCACCGGGAGTCAGGAGAACGGGAGTCAGGAGAACAGGATTAGGGAGAACAGGATTAGGGAGAACAGGATTAGGGAGAACAGGATTAGGGAGAACAGGAGTCAGGAGAACGGAATTCTGGAAACTGGCCTTCCTGAAAGAGCCAAAAGTCTGAGAGATAAGGCTGAGAACTATGTTTATCCGGTAAAAGATACCGAGAGGAGGCTAAAACGCTCCGAGCGCCTTCTGGACTTTACCGCAGAAGGAAGAACACAGGAAATCTCAGGTGATAAAAAGCTGGATAACAAAATAGAGAAGGAAAGGGAGAAAGAAGGAGATATTAAAAGAAAAGTAACAGATGTTCAAGAAAATGAAATTGAAAAAACAGGTTCGGAAGAGAAGAAATTTGAGGGGATAAATGCCGAAAAGATGCAAAAGCCGATACAAAAACCGAACACGGATTCTTTTGAAAACCTGAGGATTATAGGGCAGGTATCTAAGCTGTATATCCTTGCCGAAAGGGGAGAAGACCTTGTGCTTATCGACCAGCATGCTGCTCACGAGAGAATTCTTTACGAACAGGTCTTGAAAATGAAAAAGTCCAGGGTACAGGAGTTGATCACACCTATAACCATAGACCTTACACCTAAAGAAAAAGTGCTTATGGAAGAGTACATTCCTTACCTGGAAGATTACGGCTTCGGGATTTCAGAATTCGGGGACAATACATACGTAGTCACCTTCGTACCCGAGGTCTTCGGACGGCTTGAAGACCCCGAGGTTATCCATGACATAGTTTCGGACCTTTTAGCCTCAGGAAAAGTTAAAAAAGATACAGGAATTTCGGAAAAGATCTGCAAGACCCTCGCATGCAGAGCTGCAATCAAAGGTGGAGCTGCCTGCAGCACCAGACAGATGGAAGAGCTAATAGAACAGCTTAAGAAAGCTGAAAATCCTTACTCCTGCCCACACGGCAGACCCACTGTGATCACATTTACGAAAGGGGAACTGGACCGCATGTTTGCAAGAATCCAGTAAAAAGGGCTGTAACCTGAAAAAAAAGCGGCTCGGTTTTTATTTACATATTGGAGTTTAATCCTACCTGAATTTCCGGAATTAAGTCCGGTAGTACCCTTTCCATATAACCTGATTATGTTAGAGTAGTGAATATATACTCCAAAGATAAATTTGTTTCAGCGAAGTTAGAAAATGCAGTTGGGAGACAAAAATATGAGGATTCTATGGAAATATTATAGAGATATATAACTGGCATATTCGTAATCAATCAATATATTTCTATATTGAAAGATCATTCTTAGTTTCCTATATATTTATATAATAGAACTTAAGATGTAGTAGTGTGCCAGGCAAGTGCCGGCATCTGAAAAGGCATCATTCCCGAGAATATTTTTCACACACCAACCCCAACACCCCATAGGAAGAACGAATCCCCAATCGTTCCAGAATCCAGGAAAAACCCCATTTCCAAAAAACAAATCCCCACTCCTGGAATGATGCCACCTCTTTTCTACCTCTTTTCTACCTCTTTTCTATCTTTTTTCTATCTTTTTTCTATCTTTTTTCTACCTATTTTCTATCTTTTTTCTATAATACCTTTGATGTCAATTACTTTTATCATGTGCAGTAAAACCAGAAAATATGGCAAGGCTTATACAAAAAACCAATCGGGTTTTTTCCGAGTTAGGTAACTAAGATATAGAAGCGAAAGCCAAAGTGCTTTAGCCGTTGGTAATTGATGTCAATACATTTATAATAAAAAACCTCCGAGTATTCTTCCATGATAGATCCTGTTAACAATTTCAAGATCCCTGAAGAATGGATTGTCCGTACCGGGCTTGCCAGGGAAGAACTTGAAACAAAAGTAGCATCCGGGATGATTGTGGTTCTGAGTGACGGGTCTATCCTCAAAAGAGGATACACTACAGGAACCACAGCAAGTGCTGCTGCAAAAGCCGCGGTCCTTTCCCTTAAGAAAACGGTTGATAACGTATCTGTTCCGACTCCTGTGGGATTGAGAGCACAGCTTGAGGTCAGCGAAGCCTCGCAGGGGCGTGCAGTTGTGAAAAAGATTCAAAACGACCACGAATCCGATATTACCCGGGGGATTGAATTTGTGGGAGAAGCCAGGGAAGCTGAAGGAATCCGAATTCTCGGAGGAAAAGGCATAGGAATTGTCAGAAGGGACGGGCTACAGGTTCCAAAAGGCCAGCCAGCTATTAACCCAAAACCAATGGAACAGATAAAGGCCGCAGTGCAGGAAGCCATAGAAGAACTGGGCTTGAGAGGAGCCGAGGTTACAATCTCAATTCCGGACGGAGAGAAGACCGGAAAAGAAACCCTGAACAGCAGGATAGGAGTTGAAGGTGGAATTTCCGTACTTGGAAGCACGGGTTTTGTTGAGCCCTGGAATGACCACCTTGGAGAAATGAGAGGAGACCTGATACGCTGCACGGACAGAGTGGTCCTGACGACAGGCCGGATAGGAATGCGTTACTCTCATATGCTTTTTCCTGATTATACAGTCGTTATGATCGGAAGCAGGATTTCGGAAGGGCTTGATTACGCTTCTGGTGATATAATTATCTGCGGGCTTCCAGGCCTTGTCCTTAAATGGGGAAACCCTGAGATGCTTGAAGGCAGCGGATACGCAACCGTTGTCGAGATGCTTAAAAAAGCGCCTGAACATATGCGCCTGAAAGAGGCCTTCGAGATGGCAATCGAGAAAGGAAAAGGCGCGAGAATCGTGGTAATCGACAGGGATGGATCGGTCCTGATGGACAGTAAGAATGAAAGTTAATTAAGACAGGAAAAGGGGAAGAAAAATAATGATTGTCGTAGGAGTCGGAGTAGGGCCCGGAATGCTTACGGAAGAAGGAATAAAGGCTATAAGGAAAGCTTCTGTGGTTTATGGCGCGAAAAGAGCCCTTGAGATTGCCCGGGAGTATATTGAATGTGAAGCAAAACCGATTAAGGACTATAAGTCGCTTCATCTACTACCAGCCGATGCAGTCGTCCTGTCTACAGGCGATCCTATGTTTTCAGGGCTCGGAAAATTCGCAGGAGAGAAAGACACAGTCATACCCGGGATTTCCTCGATGCAGGTGGCCTGTGCGCGTACAAAAGTGAACCTGACCAACCTCTGCGCAATCACAGCCCATGGCAGGGACTCGGAGCCTGCAAAAGCCGAATTGATTCAGGAATTAAAGAACGGAAGAAATATCTTCCTCCTGCCGGAAGAAAACTTTGGCTCACTTGAGGTTGCAGAAATCCTTAAAGAGATGGGTATTGAAGCTGAACTTTATACCTGCGAAAACCTCGGCTATCCTGAAGAAAGAATTGAAAAAGGCACGCCTGAAAATCCACCAGTTCCGGAAACAATTCTTTACGGGCTGCTTGTTGTGCAAAAAAGGTAATTCTTTGAAGAGCAAAGAGCATCGCGGCGTGGTATAAACAATATCGAGATTAACTCTTAAAAAACATTATTTCTTAAAAAATATTATTTCTTAAAAAATATTATTACTTTTTACTGATAAATTCCTTTACTATTTTTGTATAATTAAATAGCAAGGCAATGTTCATATTGTAATAAACATAATTAATAATTTGAGTTAGTGTTGAGTAAATTCACTTTTTCCGATAGTAACGATCTTACAGAAGAATAATAAGTAATGTCTGGGGGATTATCATGAGCCTTGCCAGTAAAATTTCTGGAATTAAATTCATAGGATTGTTAACTACTATTTTATTCATCTCGACATCGGGGTGTAGTTCAAACTCGGATGCGGATAATTCAAACGCCAGTGAAAATTCACAGTTAGTAGTATTTGCAAATAATGCGACTACAAAATCAAACGTAACTGACCCAAACAACAATATTATAGCCGCGAAAATTGAAAATGACGAACCGATGTCGAACTCGGCAAAGGTCATTTATCTCCATCACAGCACCGGCGGGGTCATCTGGGACGGTGGGGTAGACACTAAGATTGCGAATTACAACAATAATCACGGCAAAAACTACAGTATAACACAAATGGAATTCCCGAAATCACGCCCCTATGGATGGAATAACTACCCTTACGATTATTGGAACATCTGGATAAACCATGCCGGTGCTTCTGCCTATAAGAAAGAACCGACCCTGGAGATGCTGACTCAGACTTATGATGTCATCGTCTGGAAGCACTGCTTCCCGGTCAGCAGCGTTGTTGCTGAGACCGGTTCTCCGGATATAACTTCCAGTGTCAAAAGTGAAGAGAATTATAAGCTGCAATACAACGCCCTGAAAGCAAAGATGCATGAGTTTCCGAATAACCGCTTTATCGTTTGGACCGGTCCAGCTCTGGTCGAAAGTGCGACCAATTTCGAAGAAGCAAAAAGAGCAAGAGACTTTGCAAACTGGGTCAAGACGACCTGGGATGAACCCGGCGATAATATCTATATATGGGATTTCCGCGAGCTGGAAACCGGTGGCGGGCTATACCTCTTGCCGGAAAATGCCGTATCCACTTCGAATTCTCACCCTAATCCCACTTTTGCCGCTACCGCCGCTCCACTGATCGGCCAGCGTATCATTGATGTCATAGAAGGGCGCGGTGATGATTAGTTTTATTCTAAAGCCTTACCATCCTTTATCATAAAACGATTTGTAAGGTAGATATTCAGGTGTGAAAAATAATTCCTCTCTCAAGGGATTATTTTCTTTACCACCGCGATTAAACAAAGAACCAATAGGAATAGAAATGCCTACCAGATTAACACTTACTCAATAATATGTGTTTTCAAAACATCAAGGTTTTCAATTTTATCAAAACACACCATGAAGTTTAACTTACAATGAGGCGCATGACCGTATAAAATATCAAATCCCCGAAAACGACAGCAGTAATAAACCCGGCTGTAATTGAAAGCATGAACGGCAGGCCGGGAGTAACCCAGATATTTTTTTCAATCAAACCTTTTTTCAGATACTCCTCAAGTTCCGGTTTCTGGTCCGCATCGAAGTTGAGGCCTCTACGGTCAAATGTTTTTTTGAGGCTTCCACTTTCATCAAGCTCAAATTTTTCAAGCAGGCCAAGGTGTTTCTTGTACTTCAGGGAAGAAATCTCTGTCCGGTATCCTATAAACATGTAAAGCGGCTTTTTGATCATCTCAGGCGAGAAATGCAGGAGATTGTGGCAGAACATCCCGAGAGGAACAAGCGTTGTCATCAGGAGAGCATTCCCCAGTACCGTAAAGGCGAAAATCCCGATTGGTGGAACCCCGAGCAGGGGATATGTATTTCCTGAATAGCTAAACACCGGATAAGAAGGAAAAAGGATGGAAAGCACGATCAACCCCTTTGCATCCCCGCCCCCAAAGGCCCCAAACTGGAAAAGGAGATAGACGGCCGTAAAAACAAGAATTCCTGATAAAAGAAGAGGCATAAGGTAGGAAAGCCCGTCTGTGAGAATTTCATAAAAAACGAACCCTGAACCCGATGCAAGCATATATTTCCAGACCTTATTTGAGACCCTGCGGGAATTAAGGTCAGAATAACACGAGTACAGTAAGAAGGGAATGCTGAAGAGTATTTTGAGGATTTCTATCATTTCAACCCTACAATTAAATTAGTTTATAGAGTTATTTACACCTATAACTTATTTAATTTGTGTGGTATGTGCTTGAACATATCCTGTAGAGCAACTGAGGATTTCACTCCCTACATAAAGTATTAGCAGAGTGAAAAACGGCTGAAAAGGCTGGATAAGAGATCGAAAAAAGCTGAAATCCAGACCAAGCAAAATAGAATAACAATTTCATAACGCGTCGGGGCAGCCCCTACCATCGTTAACAAGCGATAAGCTTATACATAAGAAGTTCTATTTTATGGTGCTTATTCCTTTTTAAATTTCAAAAACAACATGGGCTCGTGGTCTAGACGGTTATGACGTCGCCTTCACACGGCGGAGGTCCTGAGTTCGAATCTCAGCGGGCCCACTCTCTTTTATATCCTTATTTTCTGATTCTAAGAACGTATTAACCTTCTTTTTGAATGCTTCTATTCTTGCTTCAAAGTCAGATTTGCCTTCAGGTTGCACAACTTTAAATTCACAGTTAATCTCTTCTTCAAAAGCAATTAAATAAACAGGTTTACTATTATATTCTGTTTTGAAAATATGAGCAGTTTCTCCAGCAAGGTTTACTTCCGATCGTGGAAGCCTCACTAAAGGATATGTAATCTCTGGTTTTACCTTATGTTTCATGACTTTATATTTTCCTAATAATTTCATTTCTCTACCTCATAATATCAAATAAAAGGTTACTAAATGTTTATGTAACCTCCCATTCTTTCGATTATAATATTAGAATCGAGGAAAAACAGTGCAAATATTTATTACTCTCAATCTAATTTTTACTTTAATCCTATACTCTTTGAGACTATATTTCGCTATGAAGAAATCATTTAAGATGATAAGTCTCGATTAGTTTGAATTGTCCGATTAATCTATTTTTGATTAATCTGCAGCCTATTGAAACTTACTTAGATGGGTTTCTACGGAGCTCAAATGTAATATTTTTTACATATTTTGAAAACTATCTATTTTTGTCTTTGAATGTAATCCTCCTTATCCATATACTCTCTTTTCTGATTTTTGTATTTATGAAAAATATAGTAAGTTATTTATTCAATAGTTACTTTCGAATAATTATTTTATAAGCTTTAAGATTTGCTTCCAAGAACCTGAGGACTAATATGGAAAAGAAAAAGCCATTTAATTCAGCAAAAATTATTGAAGAAAGAATTTCCGAAGCGAATCTTAAGACTTATTTGGTTGGATTTGATATTGATGATAATAACGAAAGCAAATATCGTTGGAAGGAATTAGTTAATTTGCTTCAAAATGTAATATTTGAGTTCGCATTTGGTTATCACTTAGAACCAGATAAGACTAAGCTTATAGATCAATTATCTGACGCCGCAAAATCTATTTACAAAATTGAGGAATTCAAAAAAGCTAAAGAGATATACGTTGATAATTGCAGTTTCATTGATGACAGCGATGAACAGAGAAAAAGTTTTTTGAAAAGAGGAGAGTTCGGAGAATTAATATTACATCTTATATTACGTGATTTTCATAGCACTGTTCCTCTCTTATCAAAAATATATTTTAAAGATTCATATGGGGTTCCGGTTCATGGCTTTGACGCTGTTCATATTCAGCCAGAAAATAAAACTATGTGGTTAGGAGAATCAAAATTATATATGGACGGTAAAAAAGGTGTAGAAGCCTTAATTAAGGACATAAAAGAACATTTCCAGCGTGACTATCTTAACAATGAGTTTGTAATCATATCAAAAAAGATTGAGCCTTATGATAACATTCCAGGAAAAGAAGAATGGCTAGAATTGATGGATGGAAAAAGTAAGCTAAAAGATGTTTTAAGTTCTATAACCATTCCGTTGCTTTGTACATACTCAAGTGATAATTTTACAAAGTATGACGATGAAAATCAAAGTGAATTTATAGAAAGTTATGAAAAAGAGGTTAGAAACTTAAAAAATAATTTTGATAACATAAATGATCATCCTCTTAAGAGTAATTTAAATATTGTGTTGCTACTTTTTCCAGTTCCATGTAAAAATGAGTTAATTAAAAGGTTGCATAAGAAATTGTACACTTTACAGGAATTAAAAGATGAGTGAAGCCAGTCCTAAATTAATTGACGAGATTATAGATCAGATAAGAAACTCTGAAAGTATAGGATTAGAGGAAAGTTTTCAGTTTGCAAAAGATTGCTCCGAATTATTGAGAGGAAATGAATCTGAGCAACAATACGGCAGAAAAGTAATTATAAATATTCTAGATAACTGCGGAAAATTAGAGAGTTCAACGTATGATATTTGGGCTGATTTAGTAGAAGCGGCTGGATTTTATCCTTATTTAGAAAAAGAAAAATGTATTTTACAAATTAAAAACACGGGAGAAAAAATAAGAAAAGAGTTTCATTTTTGTTATGATCTAGATAAATATTTCCATGAACAACAAAAAGCATTGAGTGAACTATTAAGAAGTGACAAAAATGTAATAGTTAGTGCACCAACAAGTTTTGGAAAAAGTCTACTCATCGAAGAAATTGTGGCATCTAAAAGGTACAAAAACATAGTAGTTATTCAGCCAACACTTGCACTTTTAGATGAAACAAGAAGAAAATTATTCAAGTACACAAAAGATTATAGGATTATTATACGGACATCTCAGAAATATGTGGAAGAGGGAAGGAATTTATTTTTACTAACTGCAGAAAGAGTTATGGAGTATCAAAACCTTCCAAACATTGACTTTTTCATTATTGACGAGTTTTACAAGTTAAGTGCAAGAAGAGATGATGAACGCTCAGATATCTTAAATAATGCTTTTAATTTGTTAGTAAATAAACATAAAAGTAGATTTTACTTATTAGGGCCAAATATTGAAGGTATTTCAGAAGGATTTACCGAAAAATACAATGCAAAGTTCTTTAAAACAAACTATGGTCTAGTTGATTGTGTAACTGTTGATTGCTATTCGGAGAAATTTGGAGAACGGGGGAAAAAGGGATTATTAAAAGAAAAAGAATTGTTTGAACTGCTTTTAAAGTTACGAGATGAGCAGAGTCTAATATATTGCGCTTCTCCTAATCGGGCAAGAAGTTTATCCAAAAAATTCCAAGAATATCTAGTGAGAAAAGAAGTCATATTTCCTGAAAAGCGACTTAGCATAATTGAGTGGCTGAAAGAGAATATAAACGAGCAGTGGGACTTTATTGATTGTCTTAAATATGGTATAGGAATACATGACGGTGCTTTACCCAAACATATAACCGCTACAGTAATAAAATACTTCAATGAAAAAAAGTTGAATTATTTGTTCTGTACAACTACAATTATTGAAGGTGTGAATACAAGTGCTAAAAATGTTATTTTCTTTGACTCACACAAAGGGAATAAAAAAAGTATTGATTTTTTTGATTATTCAAATATAAAGGGTAGAGCTGGTAGAATGATGGAACACTATGTTGGGAGAATTTATAATTTCAATAAACCAATTGCGGAAGAGAAAATAATAATTGATATTCCTTTTTTTGAGCAGAATCCTGTTTCTGATGAAATTCTTGTCCAAATTAATGATAAAGATATTAAATACAAAAATACTAATCAATATAAAGAGCTAAAAAATCTTCCGTTAGAAGAAAAGGAATTATTCAAAAAAAATGGTGTTTCAATAAAAGGACAAAAGCAAATACTGGACTTTTTGATGGAAAATATTAATCAATGTTACTCATTAATTTACTGGAAAGGGTATCCGACATATGAACAATTAAGATTTACTATTTCTCTAGCTTGGGCCTTTTTGTTGAAGTCTGGTGAGTCTGGTAGTCCAATGACCAGTAAGAAATTGGTAAAAGTTACTTATGATTACGGACTACATCAAAATATGAATTATCTTATAAAATCTGAATTTACTTATTTGGCTTCAACAAATAAGAATAAAACAAAAAATGAAATTTTAAACGCTGCAATTCAAAATCAGTTTCAAATCCAAAGGCATTGGCTTCATTATAAAGTACCAAAGTGGTTAAATGTAATTAATGAGTTGCAGAAATATGTTTGTGAAAAAAAAGCATTAGATCCTGGGAATTATTTGTATTATGCAACACAGATAGAAAATGATTTTATACCTGATCATCTTTCGATTCTTGCTGAATACGGAGTTCCTACATCTGCAATCAACAAACTGAAATCTAAAGTTCCGAATGAGATTCCGGAAGATCAACTACTAGAAACTATTGTTAAAAACTCATTTTATAAGGTAAATTTGTTAGAATATGAAAAGGAAAAATTATTGGAGAATTTCACTTAATTTCTCATTTTTCTGCTCTCTTTTATCAAATTATATATTAAAAGGTCTTCATTAGTGATCTTAACATAATTATGGGATTATAAAATTATTTTTCTTTATATATTGAGCTCATCCCAAAACTCAAAATTGCTTCTCTGGATCTCGTATTATGAATAATCAATCGGGTTTCTAATAATGGAAATTAGTTCTGAAATCTTACTGATTTGAGAATAAAATTGGTTTTGGGATGAGCTCTATCAGTATTCTGTTTATTTGAGTCCTTGTTCAATGAGAAAGAAAGGTCTATTGTATTTTGGCTCGTCAAACACGGTTCATGTGTCGCGCATTCCCCAGTCTTCATACGGCGGAGGTCCTGAGTTCGAATCTCAGCGGGCCCACTTTTTTCTGATTAAGAAGTTTCTGATTTAGAGATTCAGGTTTTATAGACTTCCTTTCCTGACATTTCCATTTTTATTCAAGAATTTCTTCTGCAAAAAAGTCAAAATGCCTGCTAACAAAAGCATGGTCAAGATTTTTGATTTTATGAATAAAATAACATTTTTCCTGCTATCCTTTTTGGAGAATTACTCTGAATTTTAGTTAATTTTGGACTTTTGCGACGCTCTCACCGTTACAACGATCAGACATTGTCGGTTTTCCCGGAAACGAAAATATTGGATCAGGTTGAAGCAGAATATGAAACATTACTTGGATGGGGATGCACAACCACCGAAGTAGATAATTTTGAGGACTTACCCAAGAATGCAAAAGGTTATAAAAAGGATTTAAGAGTTTAGGGGATTTAAGTCAAATACATCAGAATCGGTCCGGCAAAAAAGAATGTTATAATCAGGTAATGTTATAATCAGGCAAGCTGTGTTTTCTCGACAGAATGCAAAGGTATAGAGCCCGAAACAATGGAATCCATCATGCAAAAACGAGTACAGGAGATTCCTGTGTTAATTTAAGTCCAATCGAACAGGGAACGCTGCTCTGCACGCCCGTTCTCCGGGCACTGGACTTTCTCTTCCTGTGTTATTCCTTTGCTTTTCCGTTGAGAAGAAACCTTTTCTTTTTCCTGTGTTTTTACTTCAGGCTTCTTAGCTTCAAAATCAAATAGTCCTTTTTGTTTGGAATCAAAGTCAAGTGAAGACATCTTAACCCCGAAAACCTCAAGAATACGTTCCACCGGAGGGAGTATCTGCTTCTTAATATAGTAATCGACATCTATCGGGATGTTTTTCTCCCTTACATAGTCAGGATCTTCAGCCCGATCAACAAAGAGTCCTTTTCCTGCGGTAATGACAAAAGGTATTCTTGTTCCTATAGAAGGTACGACCCCAGTCCTTTTTTTCAGATTTTCAGCAACCGTAAGGTGAGGCTGCTTGTTTTTATAGCTCTCAATTTTCCTTGTAAGGGTGCGTGTGAGAACAAGGCTTTCGATAATATCCGAGTCCTTTGCCGGATCGAGATTCCTCACCTTGCTGACTATCTGGCGGACATGCTCTACAGCCTGGTCAACATCACCTTTTATAAGCACAAGCTCAAGCACCCTGTTGAGAGTTATCGAGGTTAATTCACACCAGTCTCTCCGGACGGTTTCCATGCCTTTGACCTTAATCTTGTCTTCCCAACCTGAATTTTTTGGCTCGAAAAACCAGAGAGCATAGCGTTTCTTTGCAATAAGAAGGGCACGCTTCGCAATCGACTCAAATTCAAGTTCCATCGGGTCGGGCAAGGATGCAGAAACGATATTTGCAAGCCTGTTACCTATGAGGCTGACCTCTTCAAGAGAAAGATCTCCTCTGGATTTACAGTGGACAAAGACACTGTCAGTATCTCCGTAGGCAACCGACAGTTCAACTACCCTATCCTGGGGAGAGAGTTCTCCTGCTTCATCAAGGAGTAGAGCTGTTTTATTTCTGAGAATTATTTTTCCTATAGTGCTGTTAATAATTTCCCGCGTATTGATGATATTGTTTCTTCCAAAGCTGGTTACGGCGTTTGCAAGAGTCAGGCTGTAAAGCCTTGCCCGGGCATACCCGGAATAACCATAAAAGCTGTTTAACAGGATTTTCAAGGCGAGTTGAGTAGCATCGAGTACTCTATACTCATTTTCATTAGAGGTCCCTCTCATCCTTTTCTTTGTCTGTGTCCTCTTGTTAAGCAAATCTTCAAGGATAGAAGGCACGATTCCCTTGTAAACCTCGGACGGCACAAACTCTCCTCCCGACGGAGGTCTAATGGTCACACCATCTGACCTGTCACCCGTAACTACTGTAGTATAGCACAGGTTATGTGCCATCATTATAGTTGGGTAAAGAGACTTGTAGTCAAGAATAAGCACATTTTCCAGAAGGCCCTTCTTAGGCTCCAGGACTTCACCGCCCTTGAGATCGGAACTCATTTCATATCTCTCAGCCGAAACTCCGTCATCAGGCTTTGGAAGGAGAACTCTGTCGCGGAGCCCGAATTCTTTGAGAAGAAGCGTTTCAACCATTGAAGTCTGGCCTCCATCAACAACTTCCTGAAGCAGACTTCCACTTACCTGGGCAAGGGCGACATATTTGTCAAGGAGTTTCAAATTAAGAATAAGTTCCAGGGCAAGCTCTGCATCCCTGCGTGAGTAGTCAATGAATTTTTGGAATTTTTCCCCTGTATCGAGCCAGTACTCTTCCATTTCAAGAGGGGGAACATCCAGTTTTTCACGGCTTAGAAGTTCCTTTGAAACCGCTCGCAGGGTGTACTGCTTCAGACTGAAAGCCCTTCTTACCAGAGGAAGTGCATCCACAACCACCCGGCCTTTCATTTCGGTGCGGGTAATAAGCCCGAATTTTCTGTAACCTATTTTGCTGCCGTCCCGGCCGACAACGGGGTTTATTAATTTTCCTTCTGCAACCAGAGTTTTTACTCTATCCGTTATGTAAGGAATATCGAAATCCTGGTGATTATATCCAATTACAATGTCAGGGTCGTACTCACAGAAGATCTCGAAAAACTGATTTAGCATTTCAGTCTCGTCCGTGTAAGACCAAACATCGGAATTCAGATCCTTCACAGGTTTTGCCAGAAGCACAAGGGTTTTATGCCCTTTATACTCAGGCTCGAAAGAAAAGCTGATCATGATTATAGGCGAAACCTCAGGAGAAGGCATTCCTCCATCAAGAGGCAGACATTCAATATCAAAAGCAAGATACTTCAGTGGGGCTAGAGTAAGATTTTCAACTTTATTGAACCCGGACGCAAGGATTGAAGCATCGCATGTAAACTTATCACAGCGAGAACTGCCTGAACCATTTGTACGGATATATTTTGCAGGGTCAACGGCTTCTCCTTCTGTGGATACCCAGACCATACCTCCGAGATCTCTGTCAATTAAAAAACGATTTCTGAAGAGAATATCAGTCTCATAGACTTCCCATTTGCCTTCAGCCTTCAGCACTTCCTGAAGTTTTAGAATGTCGTCCCTGATCTCGGGAACCTCTCTGGGCAGGTGGGTAGTAACCCTGAGCATCTTTGTTTTTGTTTTCTGATACCCAATAGGCTCGAATTTTTCTACAATTTCTACTTTTTTAACTTGCGTGAAAGTATCTTCGATAAGCCTGGCTGCGGTATTAAGGTCTCCAGACGCCTTGAGATAAAAATAAGGTTCAAAATCGGGAACAAAACAGCAAATGCTCTTCCCGTCCGCTCCCCTGCCAAAGAGGCGGATTACGGGGCTGCTGTCATTAACGACTTCATAGTCTGCATCCAAGATCTGGAAATCCATAGGCATGGTTTAGGTTTTTAGATAGACATATATCTTTTGTTGTGTTTTTGAAAAATAGGATTCTATTTTTGAGAAAGCTATAAAATTTAATATGAAAAGTAAAGACTTTAAAGCTAAAAGTTTCAAGAAAAGAAGACCTTCAACTTGAAAAGCTTCCAGAAAGAACCGAAAATTCAAAAGGAGCTGAAGATCGAACAGCTTCAACTATTGAATCTGCCTTCAGGTCATCAAGTGCAAGATATCTGGCTCCAAGCGCACTGGAAATTTCCTGAGCAAGCCCGAATTTAATAATGCTGCTTTCCGTATCAATAACTGCCGATTGTATGCATTCTTTTCTGAACATGGAAGCTATTGTTTTTGTCTCCTGGAGAGGAGGTTCACCATTCATACTGACATTTGCCCTTCCATCAGAGATCAGAACCATAAACGGACAGGTATCAGGATCGCGTCGGAGTTCTGCCTGTATGGTTTCATATCCTTTCATAAGCCCATGGGAGAGGGGAGTCTTTCCTCCGGTTGGCAGCTCCTCCAGACACTTTTGTGCCATTTCCACACTGGACGTTGGCGGCAGCAACAGCTCTGCCCCTGCTCCCTTAAAAGCAATAAGCCCCACCTTATCACGTTTCTGGTAAGCGTCCATCAACATTGAAAGGACTGCACCTTTGGAAGCTATCATCCGCTGTTGAGCTCCCATAGAACCGCTGGCATCCACAACAAAGAGTACAAGGTTTCCTATCTTTTTCTCACGGACTTTTTGCCTGAAATCCGAGTCATGAATTACTATGGAGTTTCCATTTTTTTCCCTTAAAAGCTGGTAAGGTGCAGCTGCCCTCAGGGTAGCATCAAAAGCAAGATCCGTGGTTTTTTCCTCGGGAATTTTACTTTTAATATACCTACCCTGTTTGGACTTCGTCAGGGTTTTACTGCGCCGACCTGATCCATTTCGGTTATTTCGGAGAAAATCGGGAGAAAACTGCTTTATCTGGTAACTCTCTCCTGTTGCAAAAATAGTTTCGGAGGAAGCATCCGGTTGTTCACCGGTGCTGTCCTCTGGGTTATCTGATTTCTGCTCTTCGGGATGGGCCTGTTCTTTTCCTGACTGCTCGTTATGCTCTTTTTTTTGCTGTTCGTGTTTGTTTTTTTCTTTTTCCTTTTCTTTTTCCCTTTGTTTTTCTATACTCTCGTTGAGTTTATCCTGCTTATCAGAGTGATTATCAAACGGTTTTCTGCGCATACGGTGGGGAAGGACTAATTCTGCAGCTTCTTTTACATCCTCTTCAAGAACCTCAGTCCTGCCATTGAAAGCTGCAAGCGTGATTGAGGTTTTCATCATTGTGATGTCTGCCCTGTGCCCATCGACTCCCATATCAACGCAGATCTGGCTGATTAACTCAAGCATGTTATCTGAGATTTTTACTTCAGGAAGTAATTTCTGAGCCAGAAGAATCTGCCCGCAAAGCTCGGACTCTGCATCCTGCCAGCTTGCTGCAAAAGCTTCGGGATCGGTTTCATAACTGAGCCTGTATTTAATAAGTTCCACTCTTCTGGCTACATCCATTATCCCCTTAATATCTACGCATAAACCAAAACGGTCAAGTAACTGGGGTCGCAGTTCTCCTTCTTCAGGGTTCATGGTGCCTACAAGCACAAAATTTGCAGGGTGGGAGAAGGAAATTCCTTCTCTTTCAACAGTGTTTACTCCCATTGCTGCAGAGTCGAGGAGCACATCTACAAGATGGTCATCCAGAAGATTAATCTCATCCACATACAGGATACCCCTGTGAGCATGGGCAAGTACCCCGGGTTCAAAGCGCTTTTCCCCTTTTTTAATAGCATGCTCTATATCAAGAGTCCCTACAACCCGGTCTTCGGTAGCACTTACAGGCAGATCCACAACTTTCATTTTTATAGAAGAGCTTTTAAGAGTCCCAGCTTTTACCTTTTCCAGGCATTCTTCACACATTGCATTTATGTCATGAGGATTACAGCGGAATTTACAGCCTTCAACTACCTCGATTTCAGGAAGGAGATTAGCCAGTGCCCGGACGGCCGTTGACTTGGCAGTACCTTTTTCACCTCTGATCAGAACCCCTCCTACTTTAGGATTTATAGCGTTCAGGATCAGGGCTTTCTTCATTTTCTCCTGTCCGACTACTGCAGTAAAAGGGTAAATAGTAATGTTATGATTTTTCATGATTTAACCTCAATATATCTTTCAGTTTCCGAGAAGGTATTCTTCAACACTCATGGTCGGGATAGCATGCTGAGTGACTGTAGGAAGAACAGAATCCACCTTTTCCACTCTATTCATGAAGGGGAAAAAGGTAACATTGAGATTTTCTCCTGTCTTCTTTTCAAAAGATCCAAGGTGGATTTCTTCTGTAACCTCAAGGTCCGAACCAAAATTGAGAGCATTTTCATTTTCAAGCCGGATTTTAGGGGAAGTTTCAACAACAGTAAGTGACCCGAACATATCCCCGACCTTTATTTCAAGAGGGCTTTCGGAAAAGTGTAGAGGATATTTTAGGCTTACACCAGAGCTTCCGTTTCCTTCCAGGACATTATCCACATATACGGAAAAGAGGGGGACTTCAATACCATTTATTGTCTTATTGTACAGGAGAGTATGTTTACCCAGGTCAGCGGACTTCCCGGGAGAGATTATACTTGAGTAAACAGAAATATTATTTCTCAAAACCGCCAGGTGGACTTTATCCGAGTCTATACCATCTACTCTCAGGGTGTACCCTTCTCCAAGGTTCCACTCTTCCCCGGAATAGAGGCTTCTGCTATTGTCATCATCCAGAAGAACATTTATAAGTCCCTGATCGTTTCCAAGATATGCATATTTCTCACCATCCCATCCAAGTACAGAATATCCGCCATCAAAGGCGTTTTCCCCATAATTACTCATCTCCGGGTTTTTGTATGGAACCTTGACCGGTGAGGATTCATAAACCAGACCTCCTTCAGGAATCCAGTTGTCTTCAGCATTAAGATTAAGTTCAAGTCTTTCTGTACTGAAATTGTTTTCAAGGTCATAATAGAGCATACCAAAAGAATCAGCTGTCCAGACACAGGAGTCCGGAGAAGAATCCGAGCGGTTTACAGTTAAAGATGTACCTTTTATTTGATATGACTTGATAACGTCTTTAGTCATATTGTAAGAACATGCCCTGTATACATTATCAGCCACTCTGAAATCGATCAAATCTTCAAGGATTGTAACATAATCTCCAGGCTGCATCCTTATAGGCACTCTGTTTTTCAATTCGATCTTTTTATCTGTAGCCTCAGTGACTTCGAAATTACCATACTGGTCCCCAACGTTAATCTCAATAGGTGCAGTCGAATACTGGTTTACACTTGAGAGACTCACAATTGGGTCTTCACTGTCAAGAACCCGGCTAAGAGTTCCTTCAAGAACTGTATATTTAGTGCCGTTTATTGTAGCATTGAAGTTGAACTTTGAACCTTCTTCAAGAGATTTCGTAGTAACTGGAACGGAGTTTTGCTGAAGTTCAAGGAGAGCAGAATCATTGTTTACCCCCTGAAGCACCAGTTTGTAGCCATTTCCCAGGTCATAATCATTCCCCCGTTGAAGATCACGGCTTCCAAAGCTAACCAGGTTTTCAGTGATCAAACCATCTTCAAAGACCTTGTATTTCTTCCCAAAGAAAGCCGTTGAACCATAACTGATTTTTGAGGTATAAGTTGCATTTCCCGTATCAATAAGCCCGTCTTCAGAGAAATTAAGCTCCAACGACTCATAGTATGTGCCGGTAGAAGTTGAATAATAAAATCCAGGGCAATTTTCCCCATTAAGAATTGTATGTTCTCCGGCTGAAATACTTATAATAGGGCCTCGTTGTTCAATAGCACATTCCACAGGAGTAATAGCAATTAAAATTGCTAAAATAAACAAAATAATATAAAAACTGATAGAAATTCGGTTTTTTTTGTTACCATTAATCATAAATGTGAAAAATATTGTAGCAATATATATCAATTTCGTTTTTTTAAAGCGTATAAAAATTATATATTACAAAGATCCCCAAGATCAAAGAAAATATAAAGTAAATGAGGTTTACTTCCTAGAATACAGAGCCAAAATAAAATAATTAATTGGCATTATCTAGATTGGAATGTAAAAAGAGACCTCAAATTCGCATATAGTCGGCCAAGTGACCTGTTACGTAAAAATGACTATTTCAATTGACTGCGCATCTTGAGTCACATATATGCATACATAAATAGCGACAAAAGTAATACTTTTGATAGAAATCGTATTTTAAACTGAGATAAATATATCAAAATTAACTAATTAGAAACAGAAAATTGAGTAATTAAAGAGTAGTTAGTTTGTATTTGATAAAAATTTGTTCAAATATAGTAGCCATAATTTTTATTTTATTATTACTATATGAGATGAATATAGAATATTTTCGAAATGTTTATTAATCACTTATTATATGGGTCAATTATGATCTCCAGAAAGACTATAATATTCGGATTTATAGTCCTGAGCCTTGCAGGCTTGATAATTTATTTTCAAATAGCGCCAGAAAAAAAAACTGTGTATCAGGAAGACTTCAAAAACTGCAATTTTGAAGGCGAGTTTCTAAAATGCGAAGATGGGGCACTGTATTTTAAGACAACAAATTCAGCACAGACAGGGGAAGGGGTCTGGAGTAAAAATGTGAGCATATCTCCAGGAAAAATTTCCTGGAACTGGGAAGGACAGGATCTGGATAAATTCAGTCTCTGGTTAAAAGTGACATTCAGTGATCATAAATCTATTTACTATGTTGCAGCAGGAAGCATGAACCCGCAATCCGAAGGTGAATATTATAGGGATCAGGAAAACCGAAGGCGATTTTCACCATCGATTATAATCTCAGGAATCCCCAGGAGTACAGTTGAAAGAGATCTCGTTGAAGATTATAAACAATACTGCGGACCTGCTGAAAATATAAAGATTGAAAAATTGAGTGCAGGTTTTGGAGACAACAGTACGCAACATCAGAATATTCTGAGTATCTCAGACCTGAAGATATACGGATAACAATAAAAGGTAATCAAAGGAGTCTGAAAATGAAAAAGAATAGTGTTGTGCTGATACTTATATTTTCATTTATAGTTCTGATCTGTTCAGGATGCACCTCTTCACATATTGTAGCCTCCGATGAACAGGGAAATAACAGTAGTGAAGAGATATTGAAAAATGACAGTGTTCAGGAAAGCAGCCAGTTGAGTCAGAAAAATCTAACTTATTCGGAAAAATCTTCTCCTTACCTTTACTGGGAGTATGAACTTGGAGACATAAATCCAGAAAATCTCAGTGAAGGAAGATCAAATGTCCAGGACTGTGTGGCTTACTCTGAGGACGGAAAATATGTAGCTGTTGGGACCGGAAAAAAACTGGCAGTTATTGATGTGCCGAACAAAAAACTGCGATGGGAAAAGGCCTTAAAAGGAAACGTTTCAGACATTTCGTTCTCGAAAGACGGAAAGTATCTGCTCGCAGGGGAAAAGAGTACTGACGGATACATTTATTCTCTGGATGCTGGCACAGGAGCTGAAATCCACAGCTATAGAAGCGCTGATGACCTGGGAACCAGTACGAATCCAAAATATCAACCCTGCATATACAAAATAACGGCTGCTGACGATGATGTGTATATTGCAGCAGGCCGATACTGGAAAGAGTCCGGTTATAGTCTGGCTTCAAGAGTGTACAGGTTTAACCCGGATGGAACTCTTTCATGGAAATTACCGTCAACAGAAAACTACGCCCAGAGCGTAAACTGGATCGACTCAAGCCAGGACGGGAAAAATGTGGTTTTTTCAACCGGAGACTGGACAAATTCCCTTGGACTTGATGCAGTCGTCTATTCAGTGGATGACAGCGGAAATCTCCGCTGGAAATACGAAATTACGCCTCTTAAGCCTTACTTTGTTTCTGCAGCCATCTGGCACGGACTTGATATTTCAGATGACGGGTCCATGATAACTGCCTATACTGGAGATGGAAGAAAATACCTGTTTTATGATTCCGAGATGATGAACCCCGGAAACGGAAAAACCGCATGGGACATGAAAACCCAGGGAGACGGGAGGAACTCACGGGACACCTATGACTGGCAATCCAATGTAACAGTTCCAGAAGAGGTTGAGGGAAGCTACATCTATGCCTACGGGGAAGAAGCTAAAATTTCCAGTAAAAATGAGACGCTTTACCTTACAGGAGCCACGCTTCCTGCATATTATCCCGACAACGTATCGGTGGCACATCCCCTTGAGAACACTCTTGTATCAAGTGAGGCTGAGAAAGGAAACACGTCCTGGACTTATTCCCTTGGAGGACGCTGTGCAGGGATTTTCTTTTCTCCGGATACCAGATTCTTTGTCCTGCCAGTAGGGAAAGATTCGGCCTCAGGCAATACTCAGGTCCAAGGAATTCATGTTTTTGGCAACCAAAAATCCGGAAACGGACATTCAAGGTTAATCTGGAAATATAATACAGAAGGCGTTATTGTAGATGCTGCGATTTCTTCCAACTGCACAGTTGCTGCAGTTGAAGCCCCTCTAAAGCTTGAAAATGGGGATGTGATTGGAAAACACAGGTTAATAATTGTCAGGTGAGAAAATGAAATGGAAAATTTTGATAGTCCTGCTTATCCTAACTGTAATTACTGCCGGATGCACTGAAAAAAGCCAGGAGTCCGAGAACAGTAAAATTGCTCAGGTTTCCGAAGGTGTCCAGAGCGGGGATGAAAGTGGCAATTCCGAGGCTGGGGCACCCATAGATTCAATAGTATTTTCCAGGACCGGAGCTATGATTACTCTAAAAGAAGAGGCAGACATATCACAGGTAAAAATTTCTTCTGCCAATAGCTCTACCGAGTCAATAGATATTGAAAAAACGGAGAAACAGGTTTTTGCAGCTTTTGACTGGGAACCCGATACTCAATATAAGTTTGAAGTGATCACAGGCGACGGGGCAAAAAGTGATCTGGAAGTGTATGCACCTGAAAAACCTGCTTTGAAAGAAGAGTATGCTGTAACACTTGAGGATGTAACTCCCGGACCTATCGATAAAACCTCAGCAAATGTAGAGGGTGTGACAAAGTTTTCTCCTGACAGCAAATACCTTGCCATAGGAACTAATGGAGGGTCTCTAAAACTTATAGAACTTGCAACAGGTAAAAAAGTATGGGAAAAACAGCTTGTTGAAGGCATAGCTGATGCAAGAATTGCGGATATAGAATTCTCCGAGGACGGAAAAAGCCTGATTGTGGGAGAAGAAAGCCCTGATGCTTTTATCTATTGTTTTGATTTAAATGGCACGGAAATATGGAAATATGGAGCAGGACAAGACCTGGGCTCAGACCTTGACCATCTGCCAGCCATGAAAAAAATAAAACTGGATTCTGAGGGGAATATCTATGTTGCTGCCAGTAGAGCCTGCGGCTACATAGGAGAGAAATACAAGTACCTGGGTAAGGTTTATTCTTTTGACCCCAAAGGCAATTTGCGCTGGAAATTCCCTGAATCCGAATCTATGGACTCCGGAGTTACATGGATAGATAACACCCCTGACGGAAAATATGCTGTATTCGGAACCACCTGCTTTGCAAAAGCCGACAAATGGAAAGATGGAACTGTGCATGTTCTGGATGGGACCACCGGAAAAGAGTACTGGAACTATTCAATCCCGCCCCTTGAGCCATTTTTTGACTATTCTGCAATATGGTACAGTACCCGGATTACTCCTGATGGAGCAAACATAATAACAATGACCAGTGATGGACGAGCCTTTTTATTTGACAATTCCAAAATCATGGAAACCGGTGTACCCGAAGTAAAATGGGAGACAAACATTTCAACCCCTATTTTAGTAAGCGGAGTCCCGATTTACGGCAGTTCGAATTATGCCTATATTATCAACAATACCCTGATTTTCTCAATAGGCAGCACTTTCTCCAAAGACAAAAACAACGATGCTCCTATAGAACACCCCAACGGAAACAGCCTCTTTGCCTATGATACTGGCGGAAACCTGCTATGGAAATGGAGATTGGATGGCTATGCAGGGGAATGTGCACTGAATGACAGGTATCTAGTTATTCCTATAGCCCAGAACCTGGTGACCGAGGATAGAAATGTCCACGGAGTGTACGTCTTTGATATATCAAAAAGTGGAGGTTCAAACTCTAAACTTGTCCAGGTTTATAACACCAAAGGGATTACAGTAGCAGCTGATGTCTCACCTGACGGAAAATATATTGCAGCCCTGGAAGCCCCTGCAAGGCTTGATGACGGCACGGTGCTGGGAGAGTATAAAGTGCATGTTCTTACGTAAGAGGAAAAAACATGAAAATTGTTTCAATAACGTGGAATTCCTATATCCCTACTCTCCTCAAAGCCGCAGGAGACCTTGGCATAGAGCTTAAAGCCCACTATTCAAAGATTCTGGAAGATGATCCTGAAGAAGCTGAGAAAGTTCTTCTTGAATGCGAACATGCGGATGCGATCTTTCTATACTATATATCAAACCCTTTCTGGGAAGAGTTCTATGAAAAACTTGAACCGTTAAAAACGAGGGTACCTGTAATCTGTGTAGGGAGTGATCCCTCCTCATTTACCCTCTCTTCGGTGAAACTTGAGATTGCAGCTACATGTTTTTCTTACATAATATATGGAGGATTGGAAAACTTTGCCAATATGCTGCGCTATATCTTAAAGGAAGTATTAGGATGTGAGATTGAAACAAGACCTCCTGAAAAGATACCATGGGACGGGTTATATCATCCAGATGCAGAGAAAACATTCTCAAACATTGAAGAATATCTTAACTGGTACGGGCCTTTGAAAGATAAAACCGTAGGTCTGCTTATCTCCAGAACTTCCTGGGTAAATAATGAACTTGAGATCGAGAAAAACCTGATAAAAAAGTTAGAAGATCTCAACCTATCAGTTATCCCTATTTTTGCATATTCTTTGAAAGACGAGGAACTTGGAAGCAGGGGCATGGATGAGGTCATAGAGGACTATGTCATAGAAAACGGCAGACCCTTAATAGATTGTCTTATAAAACTTTCTCCTTTTTTTATTGCAAGCAGCAAAACTGAAAAAAGGAATACATCGTGTGCAGCAAAAGGTATAGAAGTACTGAGAAAACTTGACGTTCCTGTTTTCCAGCCTGTAATATCACATTATATGACTGTTGAAGAATGGCAGGAATCAATGGGGTTAAGCACTGAGATTGGATGGAATGTGGCCCTTCCCGAATTTGAAGGCGGAATTGAACCCATCATAATAGGAGCAGGCAAAAGAGAAGGAAATTACATGGGACGTTTTCCTATCGAAGACCGCTGCTCAAAACTTTCATCCAGAATTTTTAAATGGGCCGAACTCAGGAAAAAGCCGGTCAACCAGAGGAAAGTTGCCTTTATCCTTCACAACTATCCCTGTTCAGGTGTTGAAGGTTCTGTAGGGGGTGCTGCAAACCTTGATTCTCTCGAAAGCGTGGCAAGAATACTGAACCGAATGCAGGAAGAAGGCTATGCCGTCAATCCTCCTGAAGATGGAAAAGACCTTATTGAGACCATTCTCGAGAGAAAAGCAATTTCCGAGTTCAGATGGACTCCCATTAATGAGATAGTAAAGAACGGCGGAGCTCTGGCTTTTGTGGAAAAAGAAGAATATGAGAAATTCTTCAACACCCTGAGCCCAAAAGTAAGGCAGAGGGTAATTAATAGCTGGGGAAACCCTCCCGGAGAAGAGGTAGACGGCATTCCTGCTGCTATGGTATATGATAATAAGATCGTTGTGACAGGATTGCAGTATGGAAATGCCGTTGTTTGCGTGCAGCCAAAGCGAGGATGTGCAGGTTCCAGATGTGATGGAAAAGTCTGCAGGATCCTGCATGATCCGGATGTCCCGCCAACCCATCAGTACCTTGCAACTTACAGGTATCTTGAAAACACCTTCGGAGCCGATGTGCTCGTACATGTGGGGACCCATGGGAATCTTGAGTTTCTGCCTGGAAAAGGGGTTGGGCTTTCAGAAGATTGTTATCCTGACATAAGTATCGGGACTATCCCCCATCTTTATATTTATAATTCGGACAATCCCCCGGAAGGTACAATTGCAAAACGCAGAAGCCTCGCTTGCCTGATAGACCATATGCAGACTGTCATGACCTCGGGAGGGCTTTATGATGATCTGGCAGAACTTGACAGGCTGCTTGGAGAATACGAACAGGTGAAACACGACAAAGGGCGTGAACATGCCCTGAAGCACCTGATCCTTGACGAAATCAAAAAATCTAATCTGGATTCCGAGATAAAAGCCGATCATCAGACTCCTTTTGAAGAGATAATAAGAAAAGCTCACGAAGCTCTTGGAAAAATAAGAAACAGCCAGATCCACGATGGGATGCACATCTTTGGACAGGTCCCTGAAGGCGAGAAAAAAGTTGAATTCATAAACTCGATTTTAAGGTACGATGACAAGGGAAGTGTGGGAAACAAAGTCTCGATTAGAAGGTTGATCGCAGAACTTCTGGAACTTGACCTTGATGAACTGATATCTGACCAGAGCCGGATATCCGAAAACGGAAAATCAAATGGCCAGTTACTTGAAGAAATAGATTCTCTTTCTAAAGACTTTATAAGAACATTTATAGATAACCCGGAAAAAGAGCCAGCACTGATAATCAAAGAGATTTTTGAAGGAAAAAGCTCTGAAGAACAGAATAACAAAGAAAAAAGCTCTGAAGAACAGAATAACAAAGATCCGGGTATAAATTCCTCACTTCTTCAGGATGCTGCTTCGGTCTGCAGCAGGATTCTTGACCTTGAATCCAGAATAGACGACTCTCTTGAAATTGAAGCCCTTTTACACGGTTTTGATGGAGGATACATCCCTGCCGGCCCTTCAGGCCTTATCATGCGCGGAAGAGACGATGTGCTGCCAACAGGCAGAAATTTCTATTCACTTGACCCAAAAAAGATTCCAACAAAAGCCGCCTGGAGAGTGGGACGGCAACTCTCAGAGGTTCTGCTTAATAAGCACATAGAAGACGAAGGCCGGTATCCTGAAAATGTGGGATTTTACTGGATGGCAAATGATGTAATGTGGGCTGACGGAGAGGGAATGGCCCAGATTATGAGCTTGCTCGGGGTTGAACCAATCTGGCTCAGCAATGGACACCTGAAAGGGTTCTCTGTGATCCCCCTTGAAGAACTGGGCAGGCCCAGGATAGACATTACGATCCGGGTTTCCGGAATTCTGCGGGATAATTTTCCAAACTGTCTTGAGGTTATAGACGAAGCAATCCAGGCAGTAGCTTCCCTTGATGAACCTGAAGAGATGAATTATCCAAGGAAACACAGCCTTCAGATGATTGAAGAAGGAGTGGATTCCAGGGATGCTACTTTAAGGATCTTTTCGAGCAAACCCGGGACTTATTCAGCCGGGGTCCAGCTTGCAATCTATGCGAGTGCCTGGAAAGACGAAAAGGACCTGGCAGATATCTTCCTTTACTGGAATGGGTACGCCTACGGAAAAGACGCAAAAGGCAAGGAAGCTCACACTCAGCTTGCATCAAGCCTTAAGACTGTGGATGCCACCTTTAATAAAGTGGTAAGTGACGAGTACGACCTTTTAGGATGCTGCTGTTATTATGGAGTTCATGGGGGCCTTACGGCTGCAGCCAGGCAGGCTTCCGGGAAGGATGTAAAAGTCTACTTTGGAGATACAAGAGAGCCTCAGCATGTTGAAGTCCGGGACATGGCTGACGAAATGCGAAGAGTTGTAAGAACCAGGCTCTTAAATCCGAAATGGATCGAAGGCATGAAACAGCATGGATATAAAGGCGCACAGGACATTTCAAAAAGAGTGGGAAGAGTCTATGGCTGGGAAGCCTCCACCCAGGAAGTGGACGACTGGATTTTTGATGATATCACAAAAACCTTCGTGCTTGATGAAGAAATGCGTCGCTTCTTTGAAGAGAACAATCCCTATGCCCTCGAGGAAATGTCCAGACGGCTCCTTGAAGCACAGTCAAGAGGACTCTGGGACCCTGACCCCGAGCTTCTTGAAGAGTTAAAAAAATCCTATCTTGAGATTGAAAGCTGGATGGAAGAACTGGCAGGAGAAGGAGAATTTCAGGGTGGAGCTGTTGATATAATTAGTTCTGAAGATGTCCCTGACTGGGACGCAAAAATGAAGGAAATCCGAAAAATCCTCAAATAAGAAAAAAGGTAGCGGAATGAAAAATATAGGTTTTTTCCTCCTCGTACTTGTGCTAATCGTACAGCCCGTAGCTGCACAGGTTCAGCAGGAGGACTTCAAACCTGAAGATATGACCACATTCATAATTCAGGTCCCCCATGGGGTAGAAGGGAATGGCCTTGCAGTTGGAAACAGCACACTCTCTGCATATCTTTTCTTTGAAAGCTATTATGACGGAAATATGAATGTGACAGTGGAGCTTAACTTACCGAAGGGTTTTGTGCTTCGCGAGACTCCAGTTCATTCATTTTCACTTCAGACCGAGTATGATGACTGGTACAGGCTTATTGATTTTTATATACCTGCGGACACGCCCTGCGGGGTTTATAACATAACTGCAAAAGCAGTTGTTGATGTGGAAGGAACAAAACATACTATTGTGCGTACAACCCAGCTTAAAGTTGCTTCAAAAGAAGAAGTCGCAAATGAAGTTTCAGTGTCCCAGCTAATCGTACCTTCAGATGAAGACGGATATGGAGATCCCAGCCATCCCTCCAACACCCTGGTTGTCCAGGAAACGTCCCCTGCACTCAAAAAGCTGCTAACGGTTACAGACCTGAAAGTAGAGAAAGACGACCTCACTTCAACCTACATGGGGATAGAGCTTACAAATGCCGGAAATAGTACAATTCCTATCATAGTCACATATGATATTCTTGACGCAAAAACCGGTGAACCTGTAAAAGCATTTAAGCCCGATATTATGGGAATGAAAGCAGATACCGTGTGTTATGCCACCGTAACCCTCTCTCCGGGTTCAAGTTCGCTGATAAGCCTTCCAATGTATATATCTCCGGATGCTATGGGAGGAGAATACCTTTTAAGGGTCAAAGTAAAACTCACAGGCAGCGACTGGATTGCAGTAACAAAAGAACAAAAAATTGCTGCAATCTCAAGGCGGTGGGGGCCTATAATAACTACGTTTACAGCCTCTTTGCTCGGGATTACTGCTCTTGGCTTTTTTCTCTCAAGACCCAGGGAGATAATGGACAGGTTTAAAACCCGCAACCTTGTGTTAATTGCTCTTTTCGGCACCGTTTCTTTTGCAGCCATAAACCTGCCTATGACCATCCTGTGGGAGTTATCCCATGCAATCTTCGGGCCATTTAGTTTCCTGTTCACAGGGCTCTTCAATGAGATTCTTCTTTACATGCTCATTGCCTCTCTTGTGGTCCTTATCCCAAAACCAGGAGTTATAAGCCTTTTTATGATGGTCAGGTTTCTACTTGGAGGTTTCATAACAGGGAGTTTCACCCCTATAACTTTTATAACACTGTCAGTCAATGCGGTAATTCTGGAACTTTTGCTGTATACTGCAGGTATAACCGGTAAAAATCCAGCTCCAGATAACAGGCTCAAGATGGGAATTCTTTGCGGATTTGCTGATATGGCCGGTAGCTATGTATCCTTCAGTGTCTGGATGGTCCTCTACAGACTTTTCTACAGTGACTGGTATATAGCTGCAAATATCCTGATCGACGGGTTCCTCTACACCTTCATAGGAACCTGGTTTGGAATAAGCCTTGGAAATAGACTAAAAAAGGTGGCAGAATGACGCGAACTTTGGTCAGTTTTCCCGGCCTCTGGTCAAGCTTTCCCTCGGAAAGGTTTGCGCCATTGCCAGGGGTTTTCGCTCAAGCCTTTTCTCAAAAGGCTTGCAAGTAAACCTTTTTTGAAAAGGTTTGTGGTCGTGGTACAATAGGTTTGTAGTCGTGGTACAATGATAGAAATCAAAGACTTATGGTACACTTATCCAGGAAGATCGGAACCGACTTTAAAGGGAATTAACCTTAAAGTCGAAAAAGGAGAATTTGTCCTCCTCACAGGACCTACCGGATGTGGAAAAAGTACTTTATTAAAAACCTTAAATGGGATCATCCCTCATGAATCAGGGGGAATATTCTCAGGCAGTGTGAAAATCAAAGGGATGGAAACCACTGAATCAAACCAGATGGAAATCTCGAAAGAAGTAGGCCTTGTGTTTCAGAACCCAGATGACCAGATCTTTTCTACAACTGTTGAAGACGAAGTAGCCTTTGGGCCTGAAAACCTCTGCTTCGAGAGAGAAGAAATTGATAGAAAAGTAAAAGAAGCCCTGCAAATCGTAGGGATGTCCGGCCACAGGCTGGATTCCACAAACTCACTTTCCGGAGGACAGAAACAGAGAATCTGCATTGCAAGTATGCTTGCAATGGCGCCTGAAGTCCTTGCTATGGACGAACCTGTAAGCCAGATGGACCCCATGGGTACGCATGAAGTCCTGAATACGGTCAGAGAACTCAACAGGAAACTGAAAACGACTATTCTGCTGGTTGAACATAGACTGCACGAGCTTGCACCCTTTGTAGACAGAATTGTCATAATGGACGACGGGAAAATAGTCTTTGATCAACCCGCCTCAAAAGCTTTTGATCATCTTGAAGTCTTTTACAGGCTTGGGCTAAGAATTCCAGAACCCGTAGAACTTTGCCATAGACTTGGAATCAAAGCCAGCCCTTTGAGTGTCAGCGGAGCTCTTGCCGTACTGGATAGAGAAAATTTTAAAGAAAATACCAGGATATCTCAACTCCCCTCAAATCCGGAAGAAAATACTGTAATCAAGAACAGTTCAAGAAAAACTTCCGTTGAAAATAATGCTCATGGAAATAATACTCACGGAAATAATACTCATGGAAATAATGCTCATGGAAATAATGCTCACGGAAATAATGCTTTTGAGAACAATGTTTCTGAAAATAATGTTTCGATTATTTCCATTCAGGATCTATGGTCAGGATATGAGAAAAACAAGATGGTATTGAAAGGAATAAATCTGGAAATCCGTAAAGGTGAGAGGGTTGCGATTATGGGCACAAACGGCTCTGGAAAATCAACCCTGCTTTTACACCTTGCAGCTATTCTCAAACCAGATAAAGGAAATGTGAAGGTTTTTGGGGAGGACACAAAGTCCAGGAATCCATACTCCTTTGCAGGCAAGGTAGGATTTGTGTTCCAGAACCCTGACCTTATGCTCTTCTGTGATTCAGCTGAGGAAGAAGCAAGGTTTGGACCTGTTCAATTAAAATACAGTAATATTGAGGAAAGGGTAAGAAACTCTCTTGAAGCCATGTCAATTCTGCCTCTCAGGCACGACCTTCCACAGGCCCTGAGCCGTGGACAAAGACTCAGGACAGCCGTTGCCTCGGTACTTTCCATAACTCCCGAACTTATTCTTCTTGATGAACCCACAACAGGGCAGGATAGAGTGAATATAGAACAGATGATGGACTTTTTCAAAAATAACAATTCGACACTGATTTTCTGTACACACGACATTGAGGTAGCCATGTCTTATGCTACAAGAATCCTCGTGATGAATGATGGGCAGATAATAGCAGACGGGAAAGGAAAAGAAGTTATAAAAGATACTGAAAGCCTCAGGAAAGCCTCGCTGACCCAGCCCCCGGTTGTTGAGATTGCAAATTATCTGGGAGTCAATGCCTTTTCAGTTAAAGAACTTGTAAAAACGCTGACCTCCAGAAGTGTTGAAGGGATAAAGTGTTGAAGTGTGCTGGATAATATAAGGCATTGAAGTGTGCTGGATAATATAAGGCATTGAAGTGTGCTGGATGATATAAAATGTTAAAGGGATACGGGATGGTAGCATGATAGGTGCAAGATCAATTGCAGAACCGACAATTAAAGATACAGTTATTCACAGGATGGACCCAAGAGCTAAGATCCTTATCCTGATTTCCACTGTTTTTGTCGCTGTGTCCCTGGATAACCAGAAAACGATGTTATTGTTGTTTCTGCTCGTACTCTCAGGATTTGCACTTGCAAGAATGCCGGCAATAAAGATCAAGACACTTGTTATATTGCTCGTACTTTTGATCTGGGGAACTATTTACTCACAGGCTCTCTTTTATTCTCAACTCCCGAGAACTGTGATTTTTACCATAATCAGTCCTGATTTTCCGATTCTTGGCTGGTTGACAGGCGGTGGGCTGTTCGTGTATGAAGAAGGGCTCCATCACGGCGCAGTTCAGGGCCTTAGATCGGCTTCAATCCTTTCTCTTGGACTGTTGATGTGCTGGACCACGGACTCAAGAGATATGTTAAACGGGCTGGTCGGACTCAGGGTTCCTTACAGCGTAGCTTTTATGGTGATCACAGCAGTAAGATTTTTACCAATAATAATCACTGAAGTAGCCACCGTGATAACAGTCCAGCGGCTCAGGGGATTTAATCCGAAAAAGTTCGGGTCAGGAATCGTAAAAACATTACTCAATATATTAACCCCTACTCTTGCAAACTGTGTACGGAGAACCGGAACCCTTGCAGTTTCAATTCAGAGTAGGGCTTTTCGGGCAAACCTTGACAGGACATCTCTGAAAAAGCTGGAGTTTTCAGACAGTGATAAGATAATGGTTGCAGTCTGTGTTTTTGCAGCCATAAGTATTGTGATCATGAAGCTTATTTACAATATGTATACAAGCGGGATTTATTACACTTCAGGCTTAAGGCCCGTTTACGCAATTGCAGGAGGATACCTGTGATAGAAATAAAAAAATTATCCCGATCCTTTGGAAACCTGATTGCTGTGGATAATCTGGATCTTGAAGTTGAAAACGAGATCTTTGGCCTTCTTGGCCCTAATGGGGCAGGCAAGAGTACAACAGTTATGATGCTTACAACTCTACTAAAACCCAGCAGCGGTACTGCAAAAGTCTGTGGATACGATATAGTAAAAGAGTCAAAAAAAGTAAGGTCAAAGATAAGTTATGTCCCTCAGGATATGGCAGTTGACCGAAAACTCACAGGCAGGGAAAATGTAATGCTTTATGCAAAACTCTACGGTATCCCTGATAGGGATTCAAAGGTAGATGAAGCGATTGAAATGATGGGGCTTTCAGATCGTGCCGGCGACCTTGTGGCAACATACTCCGGAGGAATGAGAAGGCGCCTTGAACTTGCCCAGGCACTTGTGCACGAACCTGAGGTTCTATTTCTGGATGAGCCGACTCTTGGACTGGATGTAAGCGGCAGAAAGAAGATATGGGAGCATATCAGGATGCTTAAGGCCGAAGGGATGACCATCTTCATGACTACGCATTACCTTGAAGAGGCAGAAAAATATTGTAACAGAGTTGCTATTATCGATAAAGGGCGAATCGCAGTTATCGGCTCTCCTGAAAATCTTACAAGTTCCATAGGGGAACATGCCTCCCTTAATGACGTTTTTCTTGAAAACGTTAAAACCCCTGAAGAGCAGGTAGGGTTTAATTCGACCCAGTTTAGAAACCTTCTGAGGCGAAGATGATGAAAGCAGTATACTACTATTTTGAGAGGGATCTTGTAAAATGGCTAAGAGGAAGGGTTACCGTTATTTCTTCCCTGGTAATGCCTGCAGCCTGGTTGGTGTTTGTAGGGCTGGCCCTGCCTACGAAGTTCACTGATAATTATCTTGAATATATAACCCCTGGCATTCTTGTCATGACTATGCTTTTTTCTTCCCTGCAGGGAGGATCTCTTATGATTTTCGATAAGATACTGGGCTTTCTTAATAAGTTCCTGGCCATGCCCTCGCCACGAGAAAGCATGCTGTACGGAAAAATCCTCTTTATCAGTGTAAGAGGCTTGCTGCAGGCAACTGTGATACTCCTTATAGCTACTCTTCTTGGGGTAAGGATATTGAATCCTGTGCATATATTTTTGATATATCTTACACTGTTTTTATTTTCAGTATTTTTTTCTGCTCTCTCAACCATGATAGGACTGTACTTAAGTGACCATGACAGCTATGCAGCTGTTAACAGCATGATCAGTATGCCTTTATTCTTCACCAGCAGCGCGCTCATGCCCTATGACGTCATGCCTGAATGGTTGAGGTTTTTGGCCAGGCTTAATCCGGTAAGTTATGCAATAGACAGTACAAGAACTCTGTTTGAAGGAGGAATACCTGTTCACGGGCTTATAAGCCTGGTCATCGGGGCCGGAGTTATGGTACTTCTCGGGACGTATCAGTTTAGGAAGGCATTTGTGTAAAAAAGGGATTTGTGTGAAAAAAGGATTTGTGTGAAAAAGGGATTTGTGTGAAAAAAGGATATGATGTTCTTTGAATAAGCGGTACAAACAAATGAAAGTACTTGCAGATTAACATGACTTTCGTGCTAAGAAAAAGAACGTGAGATTTATAGAATAACAGGCACAAATAATGGAAAGTACTTGAAAGCACTTTTTATGCCAATAAATAAAAACTGAGTGAACGTTGTATCAAAAGCTGGTAAATTTAAACCAGCTAATCTTCATAACCTAACTGACAAATAAAAATAAGCGCGTTCTTCACGCGCCTTTCTTTCTCTAAATTTCATTCTATTTAATGACTCTCACATTGTTTCATAAGGAGTACGCCTTTGCCGCTGACGTTGACATCTCCTGCGAACCGCTGGTAGAGAACGCCATCCACTTCTTCGGTCCCTTCCTCTACATAGGAGGGCAGCAAATCCTTCACTTTGCCTCTTATGATGACAGTGCCTTTTTTCATTTCGCTTGCAGGCATTTCGGTGCTGCCTTCGATGATGATCGTCCCACCGTTGTTCAGGATTGCTGGAAGGAGCCCAGCATTGCCCAGTACATGGATTTCTCCTCCGCACATGTGTTCTCCCAGAAAGTCCCTGACATTTCCGTTGACTGTGATTTTACCTCCCTTCATGCCACAGGCTTCTCCCCGGTAGCCGCCGCCTACATAATAGCCGCCGTTTCCATTAAGGATGATTTCTCCCCCTTTCATTTCACAGCCTAGCCAGCTATCGGCATCTCCGTTGATCGTGATCTTTCCGCCTTTCATATTAGAGCCACAGTGCATATCCACATTCCCATTAATTTCGATTTCCCCGGTGCTCATACCCTGTCCAATGCGCTTTACTCTGGAGACATCACCATTGATCACAATTTTTGTGTTTTCTGCGCTGTCCTTGCCTTCAACTTTTACATTGAATAGCTCGCTAAGAAGGCACTGCATATTTCCATACCAAACCTGGACAGCTTTGATTTCGTCCTCCGTTTTTCCGGCAAAGTTGTCCGGGTTTACGGTATCAGCTACGATAGGGATTTTATTCTGTGCTTTTAAGGAGAGAGTAATTATCTGCATTTTAGAATCCCTCCGTTGCGATTTCAACAGGTTTTGGGACGTATGCATCCTCTACCATGTAGTTGGACTTGCTCACAGTATAATATTTCTGGAACTTCACGTCAAGGTCTTCATGCATTGCGCTTTCAATATCTGACGGAACCTTTGCATTTACCCAGTAAGTCCTCCCCATGGGTGTGTTTTCAATATTTCCGTCCTTGACAACGATGGTTCCTCCCTTAATGGTGTAAGCTGTAGCACTGAAGGCTTTCTTTACTTTTTCATGCTCTACGGAGGGATCAATTGCATCCGGTAAAATGTCATATATGGCAATGTCTGCATCAGCTCCTACTGCAAGGTTTCCTTTCTCAGGCCTGCTATAAATCCTGGACTGAGTGCCTCTGGTCATGGTTGCCAGTTCATAAAAACTTAGTTCCCTATCGAGGCCAGGCAAAACCATTCTGCCAAGAGCCATCTCCGGGAATCCCGAAATGATCTCCTGCCTCTTCTTTTCACTCATAAGGTAGGTGTATGCTTCAGGATAGTTAACAAAAGATCCTCCGTTAGGGCTATCCGTTGTGAACATGACCTTCCACGGATCTTTTACGAGCAGGGCCAGTTCAATCCCTATTGCCCACTGGACTGCATTTACAAAGCTCTTTGGGGAATATACAAGTGGCACCACTCCGGATGCGTCTTCCAGCTCCACATCCTGGTTGCTCCATTTCTCCTTTAACATCCTTGAGTTTGCGTATTCAACCGGGCCGTCGGCAGTCATGGTAACGGCAGGCCCGAAAATGAGCTGACCGAGATCAAAGGTCAGGTGATTAACTCCGTTCACGTAGTCTGCAATCATTGGAGCCCCGGTCTCAAAGTCACGCCAGGAAGTGCCAGCATAGGCATTAAACTGGACATGAGTTACGTGCAGACTCTGCCTGTTACGCCTGGGTTTCACTTTTTCAAAAAGCTTCATGGTCTCGATGGTAGTCTTATAATTTCCAGGGTGCCCCAGATTGTTACAGTGGACATGAACTGAATGAGGAAGACCCAGTTTTTCATTTGCCTCTCCCAGGCCCAGCAGAATTTCTGCAGGGGTTACGTCAAAATTAGGCACGGGGTCATAGAGCCCGCTAACATTCTTGCCCCAGCCCCATGCCTCTCCGCCACCTGCATTTACAATCTTTATGCCGTAACCTCTAGAGGCTTTCAGACCCCAGGCAATGTAAGCTGCAAGTTTTTCGGGCTCTTTGTCTCGGATATATTCCATAACCTGCCAGTTGCTCCCAAAGAGAGTGAGCCCCATTTTGTCCAGAATTGGGATTTCCTTGAATTCCTCGTGGGTATGCCTTGCTGTAAGAGGAGGCATTGCAGCCTCGCATATAGTGGTGTAACCCAGTTTTGCATACCTGTACCCGATTGCATAAGTGTTTGGGGTGTTGTACCCTACCTGAGCCCTGGTCTTTTCAGTGTGGGGCTCAAACCCTGAGAGGCCCGGGACCAGATTTCTTCTGGCATCGTTAGGGTTCATCGATCGCCCCACATTGATTTTGCCAGCGCTGTGAGTATGCCCGTCAAAGCCTCCTGCCATCGTGAGTCTGCCTTCAGCATCGATAACCTTTGCATTTGAGGAAACGCTTTCTACGATCTTGCCGTCTTTTATGCACAGGTCCATTTTTTCACAGTTTATTCCCTGAATCGGGTCGCAGACAACTGCGTTTTCAATCAATAACTCTGACATGTTCCTTCACCTCGCTTCAGTTCTCTTACTTTTGCAATCAGGTCCTTTAAGATCTCTTCATCGGTTTTGAACCTGGTATCGATAAGTTTCTTCATCCTGATTGGGATTGCATCCATACGGTAGGCTGTGCCTTCGGCTTCAATACCCACGACTGCTGCAGGGATCACTACATCGGCAAGTTCAGTTGTTGGGTTTGGATAAGGGTCGATTTGAATCAGGGGAATCCTGGCAAGGTGCCGGACTGCCTTTTGTGGGAAGTGTGCTCCTGGGTCCGCAGCTCCGACAATTGCCGCATCAACCTCTTCTCTGACAAGAACGTCGTTTGCCCCCGTCTCTCCAGGATTGTAGTAGGGATAACCTTTTGAAAAGTCAATTGCCATCGGATAACCGGTCTCCCAGGTTGCGACTTCCCCGAAACCTGATACGTTATAATGACCTCTCATTCCCATCATGATAGCTTTTGTGTGCTGGGTCAGGTCTGAGATAAGGGAGGATACTGCATCACCATTCTTGTATTTGGAACGGGATTGTGTTATGCCCATGCCGAATAAAATGGAGACAAAACTGGAGTTTTTCATGAGTTCGGCAAGTTCTAGAATTTCGGTTTTTGAAACCCCGGCCACGTTTTTCGGAATAGCAGTTTCATGCCCATTGATTGCTGAGCGAAGTGCTGTTACCAGCAGAAGGTCCGAACCCTGTTCTATTTCAATATATTTATCGGCACGTTTTGCAGTATCGGTTTTTCGCACGTCGATTACCACCATCTTCCGGTCTTTTCGCCCATTTGGAGTAAAAAAGCCCCTGGAAAAACTTGAGTAACGAGTCATGTGGCGAGGATGGGCATGTATGGGGTTGCAGCCCCAGAAGATAATCAGGTCTGATCTGTTTTTGATCTCTCCAAGAGTTGCTCCCGGGTTTCCTTTTTCCTGAGTAGCAAGGGCTGAAGGGCCGTGGCAAACATTAGCAGTCGAGTCAATCACGGACCCGGTCTCCTCAGCTAACTGGATCGCTTTGCTTATCGCTTCGCAGGAGGTGGAGCACCAACCGTAAGAAAGAGTCCTTCTTGAGTTTGCCAGGATCCTTGCAGCAGTATCGATTGCCTCCTCGTATGTTACTTCGACGAGTTCCCCGTCTTTTCTAATCATGGGTGTTTTGATTCGATCATGAGTCTGTACTCCAACGGTCTTACTGTGGCCGAGAATGCAGGCATTCCTTACACCCGTTATTTTGTTATCCTCAACTGTGACTGATATATCATCGCAGAGACATCCGCAAAGAGAACATACTGCGTCTTTGATTATGGGCATATTTTTCCTCCGAATTTTTCAAGTTTCTCCGGATTTGAGTGAAAATGTGAACTACTTGTTTTCTGGACTTTAGTTTTCCAGATACTTCTTCATCAGGGACTTCATGTCCAGGGGCATTTTATCCGTAATTTCAATTTCTGCAGGCACACCTTTTAAACCGGGCATTCCGCAACCGTGAGTATCAGGATTTAGCACTGCGTTTGCCCAGGGGCCCATCGGAATAAAAGCAAGCCCTTTTGGGTTTCCATCGTTTGCTTTTGCAAATACCACAACGTCTCCAAACTCGGATGTGACTTTCAGGCTGTTTCCTTCGGATGCCCCCAATTTTTCAAGGTCTACTGCGTTAAGCTCGCAGTAACTGCAGGCTTCAAAATAAGCTTTATATGTCTTTGCTTCCAGATTTGCACCCTGTTTGGCAGTTCTTCCGGATATGAGATTGACTTTTATTTTCATGGGAATTCCTCATCTGGGATTAATCAAGTTCAGTAAGCGGGGTCACTTTTGTGAAATATCAAAATCGTTTTCTATATAGCAGTTATTTGAGTTCCAAATTCAGGCTTCTAGTTAAGTTGAGAATTAATCTGAATTCCTTCATTATCTTTAGATGAAAGCATGGACTCGCGTTCTTTTGGTCAATTTTTCAGTGATCGAACGAAGTTCCATTTTTATTTTTGGTTTATTATATGAGTTAATATCCTAGCTATATTTTAACAAACGACTTATTATATAATACCGATATGTCCAGCTAGACATAATGAATTTTTTATTTCAGCTGTGATTCCTAAGCTCAGAACTCTGATTTTCCTATGAATTTCCCAGTTAGAAAAATAGTTAACAAGCACATAATAATCAGAATTGAGCTTTTGTCAAAATTGACAAAAATGCGTTAAATGCAAAAAAATCTGAAATTGCTTATTTGATCAAAAAAATTACATATAGTGCCTTTAAGATTGCACCATTAAAGGCCGCTGAGCACAAAATAGAGTATATAAGTTATATGAAAAAAGAAATAGAAGTCCAAACCTTTGAGGGTCAGACCCGCTTAATGTTCATATTGATTGCAACTTCTGCAATGTCAGCACTGTATTCCGAGACCCGTCTAAGGCTTTCCAGGATCATGCTAAGTTCAATATTACCTGGCCCTTCGCAGTTCTGTGGTTCCAGAGAAACCCCGAACTGGGAAGCTTTCTTCGCTTCTACGACGATTTTATTAATAGCCTGTGGATCTTCCTCGGCCATTGAGTCTATTGAGCTTTCAAAAACCTTGCAGGAGAGGTCAGCCATCTTAAAGATAGGGTCATCAGCATTGACTCCGGAGTCCATTTTCATGACACTTTTTGCTATCTTTACAGCGTGATCTCCTACACGCTCGATACTTTTCGTAATAAGTCTGTATCCCAAACATTCTCTGGGATGCCTGATTCCAATCTTTTCAGAGAGCTCGATATCTTCAATTGAAGCCTTGAGCTGGCGGACAGCAAGAAGATAAAAGCGATCCACATCGTCATCTCTCTGAACGACATCTTCAGCAATTTCCACATTATGGTCCCTGAGAGCAGTCATGGAGTCTTCAAGCATGGAAAGCACAAGTCCATACATGTTTCTAATTACTCTGGTAAGTGGAAGGTCATTGTAGTTCAGAAGGCACTGGAAGACCAGCTCGTTCCTAGACTCTTCTATAAGTTCAAGCCCTATCAGCTTCTGACGCACGGAATCTTTGATGAACTTGCGATCATAGGCACTAAAACCTTTTTTGGTAGTCAGTCTGATAACATCATAGCCCACAAGATAATGAGAAATAAGAATCCTGAGATTATTTTCTGCACTGTCGGAGTGAATATAATCGATAGTTGCATTAAGGGTGGAGTGCTCCTTTGAAACCGCACTGGAAGAAACAAGCAGAGTTTTATTAGGCATGGGTGTGAGTGTAAGGGTGTCTCCGGCCTCAAGCCCTATATCTCGGACCCATTTTATGGGGAGGGACACAATATAGGTTGAATTTCCGGTAAACTGAACTTTTCTTTTATCTTTGGTGATGAATAAACCCCCTAGGGCATTCTAATAATTATTAAAGGAACTATATAGAGAAAAGTAATATATAAAGGTATCTTGGAAATAGAACACTAAAAATAGAAACAAAACATGATAGCTATGTCTAATTATGGTATATAGGATCAGTTATCGAATTATAGAAAAACATAGAGTTACAGTGAAAATACGATATAAAAGTATATAAAACTAGTTTTCTGAAAGGTATTTTTTTTCCGCAAAACTCTGTTGCAACAGTCACAAGATAATTCGGTAAATACTATATTAATCACCTTCGAGTAAAGAACAAAATAACTAATTAATAAGAGATTAGAAAAGTAAGTAGGATAAAAAACACACATGAAATTCTTCGAATAACAGGTGCAAAGAAATGAAAGTACTTGAAAGAACTTTCATGATAAACGCACATGAAATTTTCCAAATAGCAGGCACAAAAAACGAAAGTACTTGAAAGAACTTTCATGATAAATAAAAAATAATTATTAAGAGATCAGGCGAGTAAGGAATATAAGAAATAAAGAAAAACGGTTAAAGAGATATCAGACAAGCAAAAAAGATAAAAAAAGAGAACAAATTAACAAGAAATCGGCCTCAAGTACAATATCTGATCTTTACTTATACAAAGGGTCCCCCAGTCTCTATTCTGTTCATGTAACTCCTTTTGAACTCAATGTATTGTTGAGCCATCTCTTCTGCCTTCTCCTGGCTCAGGATATTTCGGGCTTTTTCAAAAACCTTACTTTCCTCTTCTTCAATGTGATGCTCTATGCTTTGTTTCAGTTCATTGATTTTAGAGGTCCATTTTTCATTTATTTCGTCCATTCCTTCTATTTCAAAGATCAGGGTTTTTGTCTCATCGTGTTCCTTATGAGCTTGACTCATAAGCTCACGTAATTCATTTATTTCTTCAAGCACAGGATAGAAGATTCTCTCTTCTCCCATCATATGAGGATCAGCTTTAAGCTTTACTTTAAAAAAACTTACCTTTGAGCCATCCTGCAATGCTTGCCGGAGAAGGTCAGACATCTGCTCATGCTCTTCTTTAAGAATATCATAAATGGTTTCCATAATTTCCCCCTGTGTTCAGTGTATGAAGATATATTCAAAAGTATAAATAAGTAATTAATAAAAGAATACATAAAAGCATGATTGGACAGAAATTCAGATTTATGAGAACTAAGGTTTCCCCAAAGGCTTCTTTTTTAATTAACTCAGTTGTAGATTATACAGAAATAGAGTATACATAGTAAGGTTATGTATATAGCTAAAGAAACAACACGTCAATAAAGAGAAGCTGCTAAGATTGTTAAAAGCAAACAATTTAAATAAGTGTTTTTTAAAAGTAGATATATGTATCAAGTGTTTTTAAAAGTAAATTGCTTAAAGTAAATGATTCAAAAGTAGGGATTTTTTTATACCTCTTCAGATACTATTCAGATAGCACTTTACATTCCGGAAAAATATCACCCTTTTCCAGCCATGCCGTCTCACCTGTCCTATAGCAGGAATGAAAGTCTGAATTTTCAACATTTTGTGCCCACTTTGTGAGGTTTCCATTCCGGGACCATATCCTCAGAGATTATGAGCAAAACCGGTTTTTACTTCCCGACTTTGTATTTGAACACGCTAAGAATTCCATCCCTTTCAAGAGAAGCAGCCTTAATTTTCTCCAGCATTTGAATTCCGTTGTTTATTTATCATACAAAAATTATTTATGTATACCTGGTTATTTGTTATCGCTTTTAGGCGGTCTTCAAATGTACCCATCCAGATGGCAAATTTTTTCTGGTTATTTTCTATGTTTTTCATTATTTCTTTGTTTTCATTAGAAAGTTTATTTGTGTATTCTGTAATTTCATTTTTGTTATTTATCATTTTCATTTGGAGTTTGGACTCAACTTCTGTATTTGGGCAGGTATTTGAAGAATCTTGAATTAAAGGATCTTTTGTTGATACCTCTTTGAATGGGCTTTTAATTTCACTTTTCAATTTTTTTACCTGCTCTAAACACTCTTTTCCATCTACAGGATACGTATAATCTAATACTGCTTGCAATGAAGAGTCCATCGCATTCAGTGTATTAAATTTTTTTTGGTTTTCTTCAAATAAGTTCATTTGTTTTGTGATTTTTTCCATCCATTTACAAAAATTTTCTTGATTATTTTGTATGCTTTCAATTATCTTTCTATTTTCAGACACCATTTCTTTAGTTTTATTTTTAATTTCTTCTTTATCATTATCCATTGATTCTTCAATATTGTGCTGTTTTGATAATCCTTCCATAAACATAAGCGCTACATAGCGCCTTGTGTAAAGATAACCACCGAGAAAACCACTAACTGAGAAAATAATTAGTAGTAAAACTCCAACTATACCACTACCATGAAAATTTAATGTGCCTTCAATAAAATCTTCGAATTTACTTAAGATACCTGGTAATTTACTTAACTGGGCTAGTCCAACACCAATTAGGATTTTTAATAACCAGTCGGAGATTTGATCAAGATTTGAATTATCCCCATACATATTAGAATAAATTGAGGTATTCTCTGATATGACACGTGGTAGCCCAAAGACGAAACCTACCAATAAACCACATAATAAGGAAGCAAGAGAAATGAGTGCAAATACTCCTAAGGGATATAAGTTACCTACAAGGTGATCTAAATTAGAATTTTCTATGTTTATTTTGTTTTGTATGACTACTGCCAATGTAATCAAAAAAACGGATAAATAAATAATTATATTCAATGGCAATTCAGATTCGATCTTTTTTATCTTCGATGATATTTCAGACTTTATCTTCTCAGAATTCATATTAAACTTCCCTTTTGGCGTAAATTATAGATTCTAAGCTCATAAAAACCAATTTTACTTTTCCGTCAATAAAAGTTTCATACTTTTTTCATTATCGAGAGTCTGATTTGTCTTTTGAATAGTGAGCTTCAATTTTGAGTTTTATTAACTCATAACTAATATATCCAGAATTATTAACAAAGTATATTTGCATAGAACTTCATAACTTGAACATTAATAAGTATTTTAAATAAGGATATTATGTTATACATTATTTTCGGCAGTGTGCCAATTTTTCTGTAAAATCATGAATCTCAAGAAGGTATTAAGTAGAAAATTCCATATTGGCAGATCAATTATCGGCATAGTACGCAAAAATTTGACTTCAAATTTACAGCAAATTTGAGACACTGCCTTATTTTCTAGATAGCCCACAATAGAACCCTTAAAAATAGACCACCTTTCTATTTTTACGTAATACACAAGTAAGAAATTGTATTACAACACTCAAGTATACTAGCATCTAAGCAATTTAGTTATGAATCAGTATAATTAAGAAAAAAACTACTGAAGAAGTGTTGTATATAAATTAGCGGATCATAATTAAATTGTCATGACACTATTATTTAGAATCAAAAACAGGGAAGCTAAGACTTTATTATATCTGAATTTTAACCGTTAAAACGTTCCATTTTTGATTTTTCGGATAGGCTCTTACTATTTCGTTACTACCTTGAAAAATAATGAACCTCAGGTAACACAGTTTCAAAGAACGAGAACATTATCACGAAAACTGAAGATGCATAAAAAATGAGTTAAGAATGCTATGAGCAAAAAAATTAGGTGCCCGGAGCGTGACTCGAACACGCGACCTCCAGATATCTCAGGAGATTAAAGACGCCTCATATAATTGTCCCTATGAGTCTGGCGCCCCAACCATCTAGGCTATCCGGGCTTGCAACACACAAATGTACAAAGATATATTAAAGGCTAACGATCAGAATACCGAAAAACCGGAGTTTTTCGTAAAGATATAGATGAAAAAGTTGTCTGAAAGTCAGAGATCCTGAAAGAATAGCACTGTCAGAAATCGGCAGGGAACTGGATTTCTACGAACTCGCCGCGACGACCAGAAGCGCCAGTTCAAGGATATAGAAGAGTTATATGGTCATCATTAAAGGTGAGGTATCCAGCATTTACTATCCGATAAATCAGAAGAAACCGAATGAGTTGAAAAAGTTATCCGCCGAAAGTTAATTGGCGATATTAACATCGGCGGAAAAGGAGTACTTTCAAAATAAAAATTGCTCTCTGAGTAGTTATATCATTAAAATTCTCAAAATCAATTTAACGGCCAGATATAAAACTTAAAAAAATTAAAAAAGAATTAAAAAAGAAGAAAGAATAAAAAAGGTTTTACTCTTTTAAAAATCTCAGTATCCTGTGGCTTCTGCTAGCTGCTTGACTAGAGAATCATCAGCAGTACTTCCGGTAACCACAAATACATGGTTTTCATTGCTCCAGATATAGGTATATCTGGGAGCCTCGGTTCCTCCGGCTGTGACGTAGTCTGCAATTCTTACAGCTGAATGCCCATTAAATGACTCATCGACAAAACGGGAACCTTCTGTTAATGGCTTGAAGGAAGATTTGTATGCATCTATTAGATTAGTTGTAGCCTCAGAATTCTCAAGCTCGATTACATCTATGCAGAAGTCGGACTCATTGTATTTGTACATGCTTTCCGACCCTCCGACGACTTCTGAAACATTATCTGCGTTGTAATCGATTTTGATATCAGCTGCATTAAGAGAGACATGCCCAACATATGTGAAACCTTCGGGAAGTTTTTCAAGTTTACTAATGTCAGCCGCATTTTCAGCGGAATTTGTATTTGTACTTGATCCCGAGTTACTCGAATCTGTTCCACTACCTGAAGGCTTGTTAACCTCGCTAGTGTTAGCTGTACTATCAGCAGAACCTACATTCGCTCCTGAGTTACTTGGTTCTGTTACATTAACTGCAGACTCATTAAGCTCGCTAACGTTAGCCGTACTTTCGGCAGGATTGACATTTTCTCCCGAGCTATTGGGCTCTGTTCCATTGACTGCGGATTTATTATCGCCAACACATCCTGAAAATGCGACCATTAAAACCACAAGTGCAGATATTAAAGCCACCATTTTTTTCATAAGCTTCACCTAAAATCTGTATAATCCTGGAAATAACTACAAGTTTAAAACCGGGATTTCAAAGTTGAAAGATCGCTTGAATTAAGAAATAAGTAGATAAAAAGTTATCTGCAAAAGGAATTTAAAAAAGAATTAAAAGAGAGAAGGGTTAGAAAACCCTTCAATCAGAAATTTTAGTTGTTTCTCCTGACGAGGTAGACAACTCCAAGGAGTCCGACAAGTCCAAGAACAACTCCAAATCCTGGGGAGTCTTCTTTTTCTTCACCGGTTGCATTAGTAGCTTCGGTTGGTTCTTCTGGAGTAGTCGTTTCCGGAGTGGTTGCGTTCAAATCTTCCGGAGTTTCAGGGGTTGTTACATTGTCAGTAGGTGTGGTTACATTCTCACCAACGGTTACGTTGCCATCTGTGCTCGACGTTACATTGGTGGTTTCGTTACCGACAGTCCTCTCGACGAATGGGTAGTACCTGAGGTCGGATGTTGCAGTGTCAGCGATCTTGAAGGACATGCCCTCAGCAATTTCCTGATCGGAATCTCTGGTCAGGGTGAAGGTGTCTGAATTGCTGATCTTGAGGGTATCTCCCTGTATGGAAACATCGTCAAGCTCGCCAAACTCATCATCAGATTCAATCTTCATGGCGTTTGCGTAGTCAATGAGCCAGATACCTTCAATCTGGGCAATGCTGTCGACTGCACCCTGGAAGACCTGGTTAACATGGACTTTCAGGACAACAACATCATCTTCATCCTGGATGTCRTCAAGTTCGACGTCCCAGGTGCTGTCACCGGTTCCAACATCGATGATTTCGTCATCTACGTATTCTCCRTCCTTGTCGAATTCGAGCCAGACTTTCTCACCGTCAACATCGACCTGCTTGGCCTGGAGAGAGTAGCCYTSWCCGAGGTCAAGGGTTTCGCCGGTTCTAACGGTGTACTTGTCATCGCTGTCAAGAACAAGCTTGGCAAGTTTGTCAGCGCTGCTGGATTTCAGTGGGATGTATTCCTCTGCAAAGAACCCAATAACTGGATACTGGTCCCAGCCAAGGTCTTCGTCTTCGTACTCATAGGCAACTTCCTTAATGGAGGTCTGGTAGACAAGGCCGCCATCTCCAATTACATTGCCGTCAAGGTCAGAGACACTGAGGCTTTCTGTTTCAACATTGTCATTAAGGTCGTAGTAGAAACCTGCAAAGTTGCTTGCGTCCCAGCTAGCTTCTCCGGAGGCAACACTACCTCTTATTTCATAGGTTCCTGCATCAGTGATTTCCTTTGCGAGATAGAACCTGAGCACATTGCTTGGAGTGTCAGCAACTTTGAAAGACAGGCCTTCAGCGAGTTCATTTGTGGAGTCCCTGGTCAGAGTGAAAGAATCTTCATTGGTAATGTTAAGGGTGGCACCGTTAATGGAAACATCGTCGAGGTCGCCGAATTCATCATCAGATTCGATCTTTATGGCGTTTGCGTAGTCAATGAGCCAGATACCTTCGATCTGAGCAATGCTGTCGACTGCGCCCTGGAAGACCTGGTTGACATGGACTTTCAGGACAACAACATCATCTTCATCCTGGATGTCATCAAGTTCGACGTCCCAGGTGCTGTCACCGGTTCCAACATCGATGATTTCGTCATCTACGTATTCTCCGTCCTTGTCGAATTCGAGCCAGACTTTCTCACCGTCAACATCGACCTGCTTGGCCTGGAGAGAGTAGCCCTGTCCGAGGTCAAGGGTTTCGCCGGTTCTAACGGTGTACTTGTCATCGCTGTCAAGAACAAGCTTGGCGAGTTTGTCAGCACTGTTGGATTTCAGTGGGATATACTTGTCTGCAAAGAAACCAAGTAAGCTGTAGTTGTCCCAGCCGAGGCTTGGCTTTTCATATTCGTAGTCAACCTTCTGGATTGTGGTAGAGTATACAATTCCACCCTCTCCAATTACATTGCCATTGTTTCCACTGACATTTTTAATGGAAAGAGTTTCAGTTGTGACGTTATCGTCAATATCGTAGTAGAATGCTGCGAATTGAGTAGCATCAATTGTAACACCATCGCCGACAATGTCGTCGATATTAGAGCCGTTAAACACCGGACCGCGGATCTCAACTGAGTCTGCTGCACTTGCGGCGGATGCAAATACAGTCAGAAGCATGAGAGCAGCCAGTGTCACTGCTGCGAATCTCTTCATTTATTGTTCCTCCATGTTTGTTAAGATACGTCGTATGTAAGAAGAAGTGTCGGGATCAACACTTTAAGGGTTTCACCATTCTTCACCAACTCAGACTTTTAAATTTCGTCGATTGCCGAAGAGGATTTCATTCCCTCCTTATCCCTCTAAATTGGATTACAAGTGTTCTATAAAATAATTGCCCTATTAAATCTTTTGTGGTCTATTTCAGGGAAATTAAAGAGGAAAAGCGCAAAACAACGATACAAATGACGGTAAATGTCGAAAGAACTCAGGTAGTATATTCGTCAGGAGTTAAATTAAAAGATAAATTCGAAATACTTATAAAAGACTATGAAAAGACTATGGAAAAAAGATAATTAATACATAGAGACTTAAGTTAAACAATTTTATATTATAATATAGGATCCTACGCACCTGAGGAACAAACTCAATTACGGCAAAGACCGTGGATTAAAGTCGTATTTTAGACAGTAAACAGTTTGATGCTGTTGATTTATTAGTTCAACCGCGTAAGTCATAACTAATTTCAAAAATCCACCAGGTAAGCTTATCCTGCACTACTTTTAAAGTTACTGTCTTTCCGCAGATCTCCACTCAAAAGTAGTATTTTTCACAATTTTTCCCCATCAACCTTATTATCGTATCCTCTTCAAATTCAATGGAGAATATCCCAACTTGAGAAATGTGCAACAATTTAATCATATAATTATAAAATTGAACGCATTGCTTGACATTGTTTTTTAGACTTGGTTAAATACTTAAATTTTCAGCAAATACATGAAATGTACTTATACCTATACAATTTGAAGGGGATACAAATCGGTACAAATTACTAAAGATTAAGCCTGAGGAATTCAATATAAGAATGCACTTAAGAATTTGGAAAAGATCTAATGCAATTTTTAAATAACTTTAAGAACGCATTGCTTGACATTGTTTTTTAGACTTGGTTAAATACTTAAATTTTCAGCAAATACATTAGGACTTACGCAGTTGGCTCCTAGCATATCGTTTTTTCCAAACTTACAAATATCTGAATTAATTTAATGTGTATAGTGGATTCTTTAAATATGCTGCCACTGCCACTCTTCAAATTTTTATAGCACCTTCAAACCAGGATATTCCACTTTTGATTCTTTGTAATTCCAGTCTGAAAAAAGCTCTTAATGAAAACATTATATGTGCTCTTTGTGACTCTTCCTTTCTTGCCTGACATTTCTCCACACCACAAAACTGCTTTATCCCTCTATGATATTCCTCAATTTTCCATGACTTCTTTGCCAAGTCTTCACGTTCTGCTTCATCCATCTCCTGCACATCTGTAACCCAGTGTTGCGTGTCTCCATCTTTTGAAACTATCCTAAACACCTTTACAAATCCATATGCTTTGAGGTGAACCACACGTCCTTTTGGAGGAATATCTACTGTTTCAAGTGGCACATTTCCTTTGTTGTCGGGATTTACCAAACGATTACTTTTTAACCTTGTAAGGAAATGCCATTTTTTCTTCCTGATGGCTTTAAGGTTTTTCACACTTGCATACCATGTATCAAATAAAACAAATTCTGGCTTAAAACCACGTTCTTCGGCTTTATCAAGCATATCACGGAAATGGTCATTCTTTGTTTTGTCGTCTACATCGATGTTATAAATTCTAAAATCGATAGGTATAACGGTTTTACCGTCAGTCCAAACTAAGGTAACCAAACTTATTCCTTTTACAGTACGATGGTGCTTTCCACTCCACATACGACGAACAAAAGCCATTTCTTCTGCGTATGGTTTATCTAACGTTGAATCATCAACAATTAGGCATCCTTCTTCAGGCTTGACATAATTTTTTACTTCCTTCCATAGCGATTCTGTGTCTGGAGGTTGCCTTTGAAGTAAGCGAGTAAAAGAGTCATGAGAAGGAGCATTAGCTACGTTTGGATAACATCTAGCAGCTTCAGTACAACTAAAAACGTTAGAAACAGCTATGAGAAAATTAATGTAGTAAATGTCGATACACTTAGGGGGATTTATGTCCATAACTCCGTACGTTTTTAGAGGGACACTAAACCATAATTATATTTTTAATGATATGACGTTTTTGGGACTTCAAGTGCGTAAGTCCTATACATGAAATGTACTTATACCTATACAATTTGAAGGGGATACAAATCGGTACAAATTACTAAAGATTAAGCCTGAGGAATTCAATATAAGAATGCACTTAAGAATTTGGAAAAGATCTAATGCAATTTTTAAATAACTTTAAATATTTATAGTAAGCGCTTTTTGTGATTTATATAAAAATGTTTAAAACTCTTATATAAGTTACTTGCAAGAGAAAAAATAGAGTCATATTAGAAATTGACGATATAAATTGAGAAATATAAAAAACATTATATGATATAGGCGAATTTAAAAGAAGGCAAAAAGGCCTGGCACGTTATTAATATAAGAAGAGACTAAAAAATTGAGAAATTCAATAAGATCATACCTGTAATCCAGTAATATAACATAGGTCTAAAAACACGAAGGGGAATTCACTGTGGAATGCAAAACTGTTATTCAGGACGTCATATGCACGATAAAGGCCATGAAAGGTGTGGAAGATACGTATGTCTTGAGTGAAGAAGACAAAGAAAGTATTTTTGAGCTTGAGAAAAAGGCTGAAGGAGCTGTCCTTATGGGGCTTGGTGTCGGAGACAATCAGGGAATAAAAGAAGTCTTCAAACGCCAGGTAATCATAGCTTTTACAACTAATATGAACTATGTCTGGCCTGAAGGACCCAATGTAGTACTTATGCAGTATGGAGAAAAAGTTGGTGAGGATGTTTACGATCCCGAGAAACTTGAAGAGTGTAAAAAATGCAACGATATGCTGGTTATGGGAAACTTTGTAATCTACAAGAGCTCCGTGCCTAAACCAAAGGATGCAAAGAAAGAACCCATAACTGTAGTACTTCCACCCCAGAAATGCCAGGATTTGGAATGTGTAGAAGGTGTGACCAATGTTGTACTTGCATCTCCCTCTACTCCATCAGATGAATATATCAGGTCTATAATGGGCCTCAAACCGGCAGCAGGACTCGGAACCTTCATTATTGGCTTTGATCTTTGTTAAGCAATCGGCCGTAAAAACTTATGGATTAAAAATGAAGCAGGCTCCGCACAGCAAATACTGGATTGCCTTCATGCCCGCATTAAGCAGATAGCTCATTCGGAGCCCAATAAAATTATTATATTATGTGAGTACATCAATGTGGGTACATCAACGTGAGTACATCAATGTGGGTACATCAGTGTGAGTACATTAATGTGAGTTTTCAAACCTACCTCGTGATCCGAAGCTCCGACTGATGATTCATAATTTGATTTAGTAAATCATTTTGAGCTTTGAGATCAGCTCAAATATTACCATAAACTCCAAATTTAAGTAGCTTTTTTAGAATTATAAAATCTTTTTGAAGCTCTCAAAACTGATTTTTATTTAGAACTGCCATAAGAATAAAAAATTGAAACCCAGAAACCGGAAAGACGGAACTTGAGATGAAAGAAGATGATTATAATAAGGCCTGCAGGGAAATACTTGAAAAAGTACTTGTCGGCGAAATAGAAAACGAAAACCAGTTAAATAAGGCAAAAAAAGATGTCAGTAAACATTATCATCTGGACAGCCTCCCCAGAAACGGAGATGTCATAACCCGGGGATCGGCCGAAGAACAGGCAATAATTAGAGATTTTTTGAGACGGAAACCTGTAAGAACGATTTCTGGAGTTGCGGTAATTGCTGTAATGACATCTCCGGCTCCATGCCCGCACGGAGTTTGTCTTCCCTGTCCTGGAGGACCTAACTCCACTTTCAAATCACCTCAGAGTTATATGGGAAGAGAGCCTGCGGCTATGCGGGCGATCCAGCATGGATTTGACCCTTATACCCAGGTTGAATCCAGGCTTTCCCAGCTTAAAGAGATCGGCCATGATGTAGAAAAAGTGGAACTAATAGTGATGGGAGGCACGTTTTCTGCACGTAGTCTCGATTACCAGGAATGGTTTATTAAACGCTGCCTTGAGGCAATGAACGATTTCACAGGTAAAGAATGGAGAGAAAACGCCTGGAGAATTGGAAAAACTTTACCTTATATTTCTCTTGAAGAAGTGCAGAAAGCAAATGAAAAAGCTGAGATTCGAAACGTAGGAATCACATTTGAAACACGTCCTGACTGGGCAGGAGAGAAACATGTGGACGAATTCCTCAAACTTGGAGGAACTAAAGTAGAGCTTGGGGTTCAGAGCGTTTATGATTTTGTGCTTGCCCGCATGCAGAGAGGACATGGAGTTGCAGAAATTGTCAGGGCTAATCAGGTATTAAGGGACAGTGCATTCAAGGTTGGGTTCCATATGATGCCTCATCTGCCTGGCTCGGATTCAAAACTGGATCTCAAAGGTTTCAAAAAGCTCTTTGAAGATTCTCGCTTCAGACCCGATTATCTCAAAATTTATCCTACCCTGGTAACTGAAGGAACTCCTCTTTACAGGCTTTGGAAAGCAGGAGATTACGAGGCTCTTTCTGACGAAGAAGCTGCTGAACTAATTGCAGATATAAAAGAAATCCTGCCTAAATGGGTAAGACTCCAGCGTATTCAGCGGGATATTCCAGCTTACCAGATCATTGCCGGAGTCAGAAAGAGTAATCTGAGGCAGCTTGCAGAAGAAAAGCTGAGAGAAAGAGGAGGAAAGTGCCACTGTATTCGCTGCAGGGAAGTAGGACATACCAGCCTGAAAGGGAGAAAAATAAATCCAAAAGACATCGAACTGACTGTAGAGAGTTATGATGCTTGTGGAGGCACAGAGCATTTCATTGCATTTGAAGACCTTGCCGCAGATGTCTTAATAGGATTTACCCGTCTGCGCTTCCCTGCTGCACCTCATCGCCCGGAACTGCAGGATGCTGCCCTGATAAGAGAACTGCACGTTTACGGTTCTATGGTACCCATAGGAAAAGAAGCAAAGCAAAAGGAGTGGCAGCATAGAGGATATGGAAAGGAACTTCTGGAATATGCAGAGAAGATAGCATGTGAAAATGGATACCGGAAACTTGCCATTATCAGCGGGATAGGAGCCAGAGAGTATTATAGAAAATTCGGGTATGTCCTTGATAACGTATACATGTCAAAGGTTTTGAAAGATTAAGACCTGCAGCCCCCAAGCAGGTCACTAATTTTAATTTTGTCGCTAACTGAATCTTGTCACTAACTTAATTCTGTCACTAACTTAATCCTGCTACAACTTAATCCTGCTACAACTTAATCCTGTCACTAATTTAATCCTGTCACTAACTTAATCCTGCCACTAACTTAACTTTACATTCTGAAACTAGTGTTGTGTATTATTAGTTTATACAACTAAAAATATGCTTGGAGTCACCAACTTAAAGCTTTAGTAAACTGTCAAAACCTGTAGTATAAGAGAAAGTCTCAGATTTAATAACCTGGTACCTTGAGCTGAAAAATAAATTTTAATGGTCAAGTTTAGGGTTAAAAGATATTTATATAAAATAAAAGATATTATTGAAAGAGTTTAGTACAGAAAAATATTAAATAGTATTGTATAATATCATATATCTGTTTTCATATATATAAAATATGATAATGTAAAATCATTAAGATTAAAGGTCTTATCATACTAAACTGCTTTTCAAAATTTCCCGAAGAAATTAGGTTTAAAGAAAAAAAGCACTTGTTAACAGATTATACAAAACAGAAAGAAAAAAAGTTAGTTTTTTCCAGGACCAACTTTTTAAAATAAAATTTTGGAATTAGAAAGAAGATAAAAAACGTTAGTAAAAAATTAAATACTATATGTTCGTAACATAGGAAAAACCTTAAGTTTAAATGTTAGGTTTTGAAAAACGATTGTAAAATCTAGAATTTCAAAGAGTTTTTAAAACAAAACTAACTGAAATTTAGAACTGATGAATTCAAAAATTAAAAAACAAATAATCGAGTAAATTCGATAAACATAAAAATCAAAAGACTTAAAATAAGTTCCATAAAAAGTAAAAATATTAAGGAGACCTGAAGATTCTACAAGTTCTGAAAGGACTCCTGAAACCCTGAAACCTAAAGAAACCCTGAAGAGGCTCTAATGAACTCTAAACAATCTTGAAGAATTCTGATGAGACTCTAAGGAAAAACCCTAAATACCCTAAAGAAACCCTAAAAGGCTCTAAAACACCTTAAAATGCCTTGAAATAAATGGTGATAAAAATGAAAATTAGAGTTGTAAGTTCAAAAGAAGAGATAGACACTTTAAAACTTGATGAGGAAATTATCCATCTTGCATTCAGACCATCTAACAAGGATATTTTTAAACTCATCCTGAAGTGTCCAGAAGTGAAAGCGATCCACATCCCGAGCTCATACAAGAAAACAATTTCCAGTTCCGCGCAAATGTATCTTTCCATGCAGAACATTGCTTTACTTGAGGGCGATGTGTGGGGCCACAGAAAAGATATTAATGAGTACTCCGAAATCTCCCAGCGTGTTTTCGACCGCATACAGGAACTAAAGAAAGAAGGGCTTTCCGACGAAGATACTATTGAGAAACTCGTAAGGGAAACAAGACTCAGCCCCGACTTTGTAAGTTTCATCATATCAAACTAAAAAACCACATAAGCCGATCAGATTCTGATCGGCATCTGTTTTTTATAAAATTCGTTGCTCAAATTGAGCGCGCTGATAAAACAATTACTCTATTCAAACTTTTTTGACCTTTGAGTGGACTTCTCTGAAAACTCTCTGAGAGAAAACTTTCGTACCTTCCTGCTGGACTCCAAAATAATCGACTCCAGAATTTCATCTATTGATCCCCGGCTAAAAACCTGAGTATAATCGATTACAGTTAGTTTAACAGTTAGTTTAACAGTTAGTTTAACAGTTAGTTTAGCAGTTAGTTTAACAGTTAGTTTGGCAGTTAGTTTAACAGTTAGTGTAACAGTTAGTGTAACAGTTAGTTTAACAGTTAGTTTAACAGTTAGTTTGGCAATTTGGCAGTTAGTTTGGCAGTTAGCTTAGCAGTAGTTATAAAGAATCAATGTTAGTTTCAGATACAGGACATTGGTTTAAGATAATGAGCTTAGTTTTAGGTGATCAATAGAAGTTTGAAAGATAGTGAATACAGTTTTCTGATTCTGAAACTTTATCCAGACTGGCGTATCTGTTCCTGTTCACTCAAGCGAAAAGAATTTCATCCTGAGTAAAAAGCTTAAGTAAAATAGCGAAAAGATTTAACAGGATTTCATGACCGAGTTTGAACACATGCTTGTAAACTCATTTAATGCATACATTGAAGAAAACGGAATAAGAGCTATTTCTTACAGGCTTAAGCAACATAGATTTACTCCGCAGTTTCTTGATGTACTTGTGGACTCTCTTAATCCAGATCTATACCTGGGAATTGAATGCAAGAGCATCTCAGTGGACAAGGGAGCAAACGCACTTTACTTCTCTCAACATTTTACCGTGGATAAAAATGGACTTCATCAGATAGAAAGAATTTCGAACTACCTGAACAAATCAGGAAGACGTGGCTTTCTTGCAGTGGAGCTTCGCCTGGGTCCCGGGCACGGCAGAGAAGCATACATGATTCCCTGGAATGAACTCGCAAAAAAATACTTTGATAAAGATCTCAAACTCACATTACAGGAGATCAGGAATTTTCCAGAAATCAAAAGACAAGGAAAAGATTATAGGGTTGACCCTACGGAGTGGGAAAGAAAATAAAGTATGAAAAAACGCTTAAATTGAGGCAAGTAGAAAACCGTGGAGAGAATAATGTCTGAGACAATGAAGATACTTTATAAAGAGGCAACAAAGTGTGCCGAAGAGATTAAAAAACATAAATCAGTCCATGTTGTGTCCCACATTGATGCTGATGGGCTGACTTCTGCAGGGATTATCTGTACTGCCCTTGAACGTGGCAATTTTGAATATACAACACGTTTTGTCAAGCAGCTTGATGAAAAGGCTCTTGATGCCATCGCAGATGAAAATCATAATATTGTCATTTTTACGGATCTGGGAAGTGGGATGTGCGAACAAATAAAATCCCGCGGTATTCATGCAGTGATCTCAGACCACCACCAGCCCCAGGGAAGCTATCAATTTCACCTGAATCCTCACCTTTTCGGAGCAAATGGCTCATATGAACTTAGTGGCTCTGGAAGTACTTACCTGCTGGCTTCAGCCCTTGGAAAAAATCAAGATCTTTCCTCGCTGGCCATAGTAGGAGCAGTTGGAGACATGCAACACCTGAAAATGGGGCAACTTGTTGGGATCAACAGGGAAATTCTGGAAGAAGGAGTTAAAGAAGGCACTCTCCAGTTCAAAAAGGACCTGACCCTATTCGGAAAGCAAACCCGCCCGATTTATAAATTGATACAATATTCCTCAGACCCTTATCTTCCTGGACTTACAGGAAATGAAGAAGCTTGCATCGAGTTTCTTCATACTCTCAACATTCACGTCAACCAGGAAGAACGCTGGAGGCGCTGGATTGACCTTGAAAACCCGGAAAAACAGAAGATTGTATCCGGACTCATTCAGTATTGCCTGAAATCAGGTATACCTTCTTATAAAATCGAGCGCCTGGTAGGTGAGGTTTATGTCCTTCTGGGAGAAAAAGAAGGTACAGAAATGAGAGACGCTTCAGAGTTTTCCACTCTTCTTAATGCCACTGCACGTTATGACCATGCTGAGATAGGACTTGCAGTTTGCATGGGAGATAGAGAGAAAGCTTATGAAGATGCCCGTAAACTGCTTGCCGAACATAGACAAAACCTTGTTAACGGGCTCATGTATGTTAAAGAAAATGGAGTCATTCAGCTTGAAAATATCCAGTACTTCGATGCAGGCTCAGAGATAAAAGAAACTATCGTGGGGATTATTGCAGGCATGAGTTCTACACTAGTTGAAAACAGAAATCTCCCCATTATTGCTTTTGCAAAAGCCGAAGGAGGGATTAAAGTCTCAGCCAGGGGAACACAGGACCTTATTCGCAGGGGAGTTAACCTTTCGGAAGCAATGTCGATGATCTCGTCGGAAGTTGGAGGTGCAGGCGGCGGGCACGATATTGCAGCAGGAGCAACTATTCCCAATGGTAAAAAGGAAGAGTTCGCAAGAAAACTGGATCTGTTTATAGGAGAACAAATACGAAGAAAGGCACATTCAAAGTAAAGAAGCCAGCCTTCAGAAGTATACTCTGAGAAACATACTCTGAGAAACTGAACTGAGTAGTAAGTAATCTCAATAAAAACAAAGAAATTTTAGAATAAGAAATTTTAGAATAAGATTTACTGTTGAGCCTTAAACCAGATCTTCAATCCTGCTCATCTCTTTGAACGAAATTAGTCTTGACATTGCACTGGTATCTATAGCAATCCCATATTCCTGTACAACAGCCATAGGGTTTGTCCCTCCTATGACGACTATTCCGAGATGGTCTCTCTCTATTGGAACATCCAGAACCCGTGTGTTTGGTTCCCCAACTTCCAAGATTCCACTAAAGCCTGCATCCAGAAGGTCAGAAAGGCAACTTTCAATTTCATCTCTTGCAACCATAGGAGCTTCCCTGAGATTTGCAAGCACCTTACCTGAGCCTGTCCTGAGCATTTCCGACACAGAAGTAATCCCCTGTGACATAAGGATTTCAAGCGGATCTACAGTCGTACTTACATAGGTCAGCACATCAGTGAAACGAACCGGAACTCCGTTTCGGATCTGAACAACTCCTCCAAGTTTAGGGTTTACAGGAATTCCTGCCTTGAGAAGTACGCCGTCAATCGTAATGCTGCATACGGTCCCGATACCTACCTTTCCCTTTTCGATAGTCAGATCTCCGATAGATTCTCCCTCGGAGATTATCTTAACATATGGAGTTACAGAAAGCCCGCTCGAGATTACCATTTTAAAGATCCCAAGCACGTCGTCAAGATCTTTTTTATCAATAAGTGAAAGATTAAGAATGATATCTCCATCCATTTTCTTAGGATCAAATGTAGTCCTGTACATAAGATCCTTTATTCTGGATGATGTAAATTGAACACGGTATCCATTTTTTTGCATTTTGAACCTCCAGTAGTTGAAGGTATTTATACTTATTATAAGTTATGTGTTATGTGTTATGTGTACTAGGTACTAATTATGTACTAATAACCATAAATATATGCTTTGACCCTTATCACTTATTTTTTGCGCTCTCACCTGCCCATAGAAATGAGCTTACTATAGGGCAGGAAATAAGAGTAGAAGTTCTCTGAGAGAACGACCTTAAAAAGGAAAAAATAAAAGTCCAGTCTGTTTAAGCTGGAAAATAGCCTGTTTCTCAGAGCACTCCTGTTAAAAATCCTGTAAAATCCTGTGGAGCTGTTAAAAATCTTAGTTTTTCAATTTTATGCACAAGCTCATACATACATTCTCCGGAACCGAGCCCTATATCATCGTATGTAAGGGGTTTTAGGTGGCGGATAGGTGGTATATTCCTGTAAAGGGGATTTTTGACATAACCATCTTTAAGCAGGAAATAAGAAGCTCCGGAAAGTCTTTTTATAGGCTCATAAACCGAAGAAAAGTCGCGGCAAACCCAGTTTGCCATTTCGAGAGTTTTATCGGAAGCGTTTATGGTCACATGCCCATATCCAGGAGGAACAAGTACTAAATCTCCTTTTTCTGCTGTTATGACTACGACATCCATAACAAAATCTTCCTCTCCACTTTTTACCTTTTGTAGAAGATAGGTAGCAGAACCTTCGAGTACCTGATAAATTTCAGGATAGTAGATTTTTGTTCCTGGAACACGCGGGTGATAGTGACCTACGGTCTTAATATATTCTGATCCAAGCATTGCTGGAGGAATTACAGTAATATCATACCTCAGGTGATGGGCTTTAATTGCTTCAAGTTCAGAATCGCTTTTCGCAAGGTCTCTGAACATGTAGTACACATCCTGATTTCGTACCTCCGTTTCTTCAAACCACTCCCTATCAAACACTACATCTTCCATATCATGGAGTTTTCGGACGTCTGCAACAGTGACTTTATCCCCGAACTTCATTGTAACTTCCATCGAGTTCCCCTTTCCTACCAGAGCATATAGATGATATTCAGATTACAAACAAGAATTTATTATAAACGTGCCAATACATTACCAGAGTAGACTATCAGAAACAGCAATATAAGTATAATAAAGTAATTGAAGGAAATATTATTGCAGCCTGATTTTTTACATCTGACCATTCGGAACCTGAAAGATATACCTCTCAGGCATTCAGAGCATTTTCAACCATTTTAGGGTAAGTAAGCTCTATAATAGTTTTCAGATTAACTGTATCTTCTCTGTTGTATTTAATAAGTGTATCCAGAGCTTCACGATCTCCTTTTTCATATTTGTACCAGAGTCTCACAGCATCAAAACCTGTTATGCCCTCAGTACCGTCGCTTCGGGTGATCCCGAGTAGTTTTTCAATACTCTTTAAACCTCCATTGTACCCTATTCGCTTTAAGGGGTACATCAGATCGATATGAAGCTGATTGAATTCAATTTCTGGAAATTCGGATTTTATGAACGGCAAATCAAAACGGGCACCATTGAAGGATACAAGTAGCCTGTATTTTGAGAACTCTTCTACAATGTCATCAAGGTTAATATCTTTTATATACGTTTTTGATTCTTTTCCGTTGTAGATTCCCACAATAGTTATTTTATCCCGAGATTTAGAAAGTCCCGTTGTTTCAATGTCTACAAATGCGGCAGAATCGGAAAATAAGGAATATGCCCTCCAGTGTTCGGCAGACGGAAGACATTGTGAGAAAAAACAATGATCTTTTGCTGCAAGATGTTCAGAAGATTTTCTCACCTCTTCGCAAATTCTGGCCTTTCGTGATGAAGGTATAGAGATTTGATCTTCCATTTCGAGAAATTCTTTCCATGTATGTATGCCTTGAGCCCAGATTTTTCGCTCAAGGCCCTTCCCTACACCTGGAATATGAATGTATGTATTATTCAGCATGTTTCCCCTGAACCATTTGGGGGTAATATTTAATAAAAATACTGCATGAAAGCTGAAAGTGTTCAAAAGAGAGAAACAACAAATTCAAGAACTAGATATAGTATAAAGTGCGAACACAGATAAATATAACAATAGTAGCTGACCGATAATAAAGAGTCACGTTACAAGATAAATTTTTAAAGATAGAAGTTCCAAAACTATCAAAATAAATTACTTAACACAGGTGTGCAGTTAATGGCTAAAATTTCCGTGATTGGTGCAGGAAACGTAGGGGCAACTACAGTCCAGCGACTAGCTGAACTTGAACTTGGCGAAATTGTCATGACGGATATTGTGGAAGGACTACCGCAAGGAAAAGCCCTTGACCTTATGCAGGCAGGAGCAATAACAGGTTATGATACTTCAATAATTGGGACCAATGATTATGCAGATATCGTGGACTCCGATCTTGTAATAATTACAGCGGGGATTGCAAGAAAACCCGGAATGACCAGGGAAGATCTGATTAAAACAAATTCTAAAATAATAGCAGAGGTTTCCAGAAATATTGCAAAGTATGCTCCAGAATCCATAGTAATTAATGTCACAAATCCGCTTGACATTATAACTTACATAGCTATGAAATCAACAGGATTTGAGACAAAGAAAGTATTCGGAATGAGTGGAGTTCTGGATTCCGGGCGCTTTGCAAGCTTTATTGCAGAAGAACTGAAGTGCTCTAAAAAAGATGTGCAGGCAATGGTTATAGGAGGGCATGGAGATCTGATGGTTCCTCTTCCCCAATATACAACAGTATCAGGAGTTCCACTAACGGACCTGCTTCCAGGAGATAGAATTGCCAGGCTGGTAGAGAGGACAGTAAATGGAGGAGCCGAGATAGTGGAGCTCCTTAAACAGGGCAGTGCTTTTTATGCACCTTCCGCGGCTATTGTCTCAATGGCGGAAGCCGTGATCAAAAATACAAAGAGAATTTTGCCTGCTTCGGCTTACCTTGAAGGACAGTATGGACAGGAAGGTATTTACTTCGGTGTACCCGTAAAGCTTGGGGCATCCGGAGTAGAAGAAATCCTAGAACTCAAGCTCGATGAAAGCCAGTACGAGATTCTCAGAAAATCCTCAGAAACCATTCGAAACGTGATTTCACAGCTAGAAGTATAAAGAAATCTGGAATAAGAGATAAACTGAGATTCAAAGATGATTAATCGGAATAAAAAGAAAGGTTATATAAAAGACTGAAGAGTTCTGATCACAGGTAATTCAGAAATTTACCTGTGAACCAGAAAAATTCTCAAAAAGGTATCTTCTCATTCTGGACAGTTACAGGAAAAAGGTAAGTAAGCTGTGGGTCTATAAGAGTAAAAGCAGCTTAACACTTTTAGAACTTCCTCTTCTTAGTTCAAACATTGGACAAAGAATTTAACGAGACCACTTTTATCTCTCGCTAGTTTAAATAGGGGAATTTATTATAATAATGACTTAGATTCCATTTTACCTGAAAATGCGAGATAAAACTGACGATAATATAAGTTGGCAAAACTGTAAGATATATAAGTATGTTTTTCATATAAGATTAGGATAAAGATTTAAATTAATTTACAAAGCAGGGATATAATGCGCGCAGAACTTACATCACTTTTTGGTTTAAACGTATACACAAACGCTGGTGTTTATGTAGGGAAGTTGCAGGATCTCGTAATTGATATAGAAGATCAGAAAATTACCGGACTTGCTATTTCGGATATTAATAGGGAACTTTTTGACCTGACTACCAGGGGCGTAATTATTCCTTACCGATGGGTTATAACGGCAGCAGATATCATAATAGTAAGAGATGTTATCCAGAGATACAAAAAGAGAAAAGAAGATTAAGTTAATCTGAAAAGTACATGAAAGACCGGGAAATTTATGCTGAGATGCGCTGTATCCCTCCGGTGGTTGTGCGCGCGGACGGCAGGAATTTTAAAAACACACTTACGGACCTGGGCTTTGGAAAACCCTATGACCAAATTTTCGCCAGGGCAATGGCGGATACTGCTGAACTTTTTATTAAGAAAAGTGGTTTAAGCCCTCTCTTTGCTTACACTTTTTCGGATGAAGTTAGTTTTCTCCTTATGGAACTTCCCTTTGAGGGAAGAGTAGAAAAAATTGACTCTGTCACGGCAAGCTTTCTGGGAAGTGCACTTACGATAAATTTGCAGCTTGAAAAACCTGTGGCTTTTGATTCTAGAATAGTAGTTCTTCAAAAAGAGGAGATTCCTGCGTATTTTCACTGGAGGCAACTTGAAGCCTGGCGCAATTTTGTGGCATCCTGGGGATATTATACGTTGAGGAATGAAGGAATAAGTAAGATTGAAGCTTCGAAATGTCTCAGAGGAAAAAAAGAATGGGAAATCCATGAAATGCTTTTTGAGAGAGGAATCAATCTTGCAACGCTTCCTCACTGGCAGAGGAGAGGAGTCATTATTTCAAAAGAAGAATACGAAATCTCTGGCTTTAATCCCGTACTTGACAAGAAGACAAAATCTCTGCGTAGAAGAGTCATTCAAAACTGGGAAATCCCGAATTTTAAATCCGAAGAAGGTATGGCGTTTTTACAGAAACTTATTAATAGGAATTAAGGTTTTGAGAATAAGAAAATAAAAGGAATGTAGAGGCAATGGACAGACTCGAACTTATAAAAAGAAATGTTCAGGAAATCGTAACTGAAGGAGAACTTGAAGAACTTCTTAACAAAAAAGAAGCTCCCCGTGCCTACGTAGGATACGAGCCTAGCGGAAAAATCCACATGGGGCACGTTCTTACAGTAAATAAACTAATTGATCTCCAAAAAGCCGGATTCGAAATTACTGTCCTGCTTGCGGACGTGCACGCTTATCTTAATCGGAAAGGCACGCTTGAAGAAGTCCGAAAGATTGCAGATTATAACAAGCGCTGCTTTATTGCCCTCGGGCTTGACAAAGAAAAAACTAATTTTGTTTATGGGTCTGACTATCAGCTTGGAGCAGAGTACATGTTAAATGTTCTCAAACTTTCAAGGGCAGTAACTCTGAACAGGGCTCGCAGGAGCATGGATGAAGTCGGGCGTGCTATGGATGACCCAACCGTTTCCCAGATGGTATATCCACTGATGCAGGCTATTGATATCGCTATGCTCGGAGTTGACATCGCAGTTGGAGGTATTGACCAGAGAAAAATCCATATGCTTGCCCGTGAAAATCTAAAGAATCTCGGATTCGAAACTCCGATCTGCATTCATACCCCAATTCTTCTGGGATTAGATGGAACCAAGATGGCTTCATCAAAGGAGAATTTTATTTCGGTGGACGACACTGAAGAAGAAATCTACAAAAAGCTTAAGAAAGCCTACTGCAAGATAGGAGACACGGAAGAAAACCCAATTCTCGCTCTTTTCCGCTACCATATATTTCCGAGGTACGAAACTGTTTTCATAGAGAGACCTGAGAAATTCGGTGGAAATATAACATATATGAGTTACGAAGAAATGGAAAATGCTTTTGTAGCTGAAAGTGTTCATCCAATGGACCTGAAAAATTCAGCCGCAAAGTATATAAATGAGATTCTTGACACTGTCAGAAAAGTTCTGCTTTAAATTATGGTATGGCCGGGCTCTTCTCGGCCACTTCATAGAAAAATATAAGTATAGAATCTATATCCAAAGTATAAGATATAGGTTCTGTAAAACTCGTTGCTTAAAATAAGGGACTTATTTTAGAAATTAAGGAAGCTTCTGGATAAAACGTTATATAGCTATAGATCATAGAATATTTAAAGGGTCATCTAGTTATTCAGGGTGCTTTTATGAAATATATTTACCAGGACTCTACGGAACTGCCTGTACAGCGGGATTTCATTGAGGATCTGAGAACTTTTTTAGATATAACTTCCCGAGTAATCCCTCTGGAAAACTCCATAATAGAGATAAAGTGCAAGCAGAAAGAAGCGCTTCATGAATTGAAGAGTAAAATAGAAGGAATGAATTATTTTGAAGAGAAGCTTGAGACTTTACTCAGAAAATTAGTAAACGAAGTTGATATAGAGGATATTATACCCTGTACTAACGCAATCCTGCAAACCTGCAGTGAAAATCTCGGGAAAAGAAGAGAAATCCTCAAAGCCGAGTATGCAAAAATAGAAAATGGGACTCCCGAAGAATATAAAAAAATTGAAGAAAATATACTTGAAGTTCTTAGCAGGTTTTTAATTACAGGAGTTTACGGAGCTGAAAAGAGATTTGAACTTTCCAGCAATACAAATGGCATTTCAGGAGAAATGGAAGGTTGGGTCTCGGGTTTGCAGTATCATTACACACTCACTTTTACAGAAGAGACTCTGACAGTAGAAAAACTACTTGGAAACTTAAGCCTGCCAGGATGGGCGCGGGCAGGCATCCTGAGAAAAGAAGAAAAAATAAAAATGCAGAACATTTCCGAATTTCTTGTAACTTTTATGGAGTATGACACTCAGAAAAACATACGTATAGCCCTGGAAAACAAAAAAGCAAACCGGAAATTCAGGATTGAAGGCGGAGAGCACAGGTATTTTGTATATGAAGATGATAAGGAGATCACCTCGGATAAAGAGCTTGGGGATTTCATTGATATGGAAAACCTGGCAAGAATTCCTGAAAAAGTTAAGGATTATTTCAGGGCAAATATCCACACTTACAACCTTTCAAAAGTCCTCCTTGATGAAGAGGATGCTATTTCTACTAATCAGATCTTCGATTGCCTGAAAGTTATTGCAGAGCAGTATGGAGTAATCGTTCAGGAATGTCTGGCAAAAGGACACAATAAAGAAGAGATAACCATCAAAATGGAAGAAGCTGATGGCACACGGACTGAGAAATACATAACAAAGACCGAAATCTACACCCTACTGGCAGAGGTCGGAAGTGAAGGTATTGAGATTGCCGGAATACTTGGTGTTGACAGTAGAACTCAAATCAAAGACAAGAAATACTTGATTGTTTAAACATTTCGTGTATTATATTTTTGGAGATTTAAATATTATTTTAAAGTTAGGCAAAATCTTGAAAGCTTAATATTATAATATTCATTTTATTGCTTTTAGATATTTCTTAGTTATTTTCTAATTTTTATAAGTTTTGTTCTTCAATAGTTGTTACTGTTTTTATGACTTCACTGCAATTATTAACATTTATAATAGTTCCCCCAAATACATCTAAGAACAAATTAGATAGTTACACGTGTTAATAGATAGTAAATATCCTACAAATGAAGAATAAAGTAACTATAAATAAAAATGAATACATGAAAAAAAATAGAAATCTAATTATAGGGAACTGACGTAGGGGGTAAAAATAGAGATTTTTGTCTGAAGAATAAATCGTAATATATAAAGAGCAATTAGATTAAATTTTGAATATAATTATATAGTAATTTTAGAGAAAACACAAATTAAAAAGCTTAAACTTTGGGTAAAAGCATTTTAAGAACAATTAGATTAAATTGTATTTATAATTATTAATAGCAATTTTGGAGAAAAACAGAAATTAAAAAGCTTAAACTTTTTATAAAAATATTAAAAGATGGCACAGTAAGGAATTTATGTGGAACAAAAATGTCCTTGATTCCGACTAACATTATAGTGGAACACTCACTGAAAATTGAAGATTAGGAATTTTGTTTCTATGAATTGTATGATTACAAATCAATAAGCTACTGACGTACCGGAAATTTTGGTTTACAGATGTAGGGGTGGAGGCCTATGAAAATGAAAGCCGATTTTTTTAGTTCTGTAATTTCTGTATTATTAATAATAATGACAATTTCTGGGATGATCCCAGGCATGGCATCTGCTGCAGATGAAACTAACACAAACCCCACAGATCCAACCAGTGATCTGACAATTGAGAGTATTTCTTGTAGTCCAGAGAATCCAGAACTTGGAGGAGCCGCAACCATTGGAATAGCAGTACTAAACCGGGGAACTGAAATCTCGGAGCAAACAGAGGCAGTGTGCAAAATAGGAAATAAAGATCCGATAGATGTACCAATAATAGAAATAACCCCGGGAAATACCTTGTTAGTTTCATTTACCTGGACTCCGGAAGAAGAGGGCACAGTGGAAATAACGGCAACGCTGGGAGATAGTACAAAAACAATTGAAGTCACAGTGGAAAAAGAAAAATCTGCAGATCTCGTAGTAGAAAGCCTCACGGCGGTCCCTGAAAATCCGGAACCTGATAGTGAGGTAACTGTTAATGCATTAGTCAAGAACACGGGAACCGAAGCCTCTGAGGAGACAAAATTAACGTACAAAATCGGGGATGCAGACTCAAAAACGGTAAAAATACCGGAAATAGATCCGGGAGATAGCTCGTTAGTCTCATTTACCTGGACTCCGGAAGAAGAAGGCACAGTGACGGTAAAGGCAGCAGTGGAAGATAGCGAAAAAACGATTAAAGTAGTAGTGGCAAAAGAAACATCTTCGGATCTCAAAATAGAAAGTCTCTCCATTAACCCTGAAAACCCGGGAACCAATAGTGAAGTCACTATAAAAGCATTGGTCAAGAACGATGGAACCAAAACCTCAGAACCAACGAATATAATATATACAATTGATGGAACTGAAATAAAAGAAGAAGTCCCTGCAATAGGGGCTGGATTAGATAAACCGATTTCTCACACGTGGACAACTCCTGACAATGAAGGAACTGTAACAATAAAGGCAGCTTTAGAAGATATAGAGAATAGTGAGAAAGAAATTTCTGTGAAAATAGAAGGAGGGTCGCTTCCGGATCTGGTAATTGAAAGCCTGGACACAGAATCATCAACACAACCTGAAGCCGGAAAAACTTTGAACTTTACCCTGAAAATAAAGAACGAGGGGGAGGCAACTGCCAATAGTAGTACTGCAAAATATAGTTTTAATGGAGCTTCAGAAGGAGAAATTTCTATCCCTGAACTTTCAGCGGGAGAAAGTACAATTACAGGATTTTCGTTTACCCCTGGAAACGAAGAAAACTTGAGTGTAACAGTGGTCGCAGATTCTGGGAATACCATTAGTGAAAGTAATGAAGACAACAATGAAATGTCAAAAACCATAAACGTAAAAAGTGAGCTTCCAGACCTGAAAATAGAATCGATTTCTCTGAGTCCTGAAGAACCACATCCTGGGGAGAATATAGCCTTTACGGCAACAGTAAAGAATAATGGTTCTGCAGCTGCTGAGAGCAGTGAAATCAAGTATGATATTAAGGGAAACAATGAAAATTATACGGGAGTTGCATCGATACCAGCCCTTGCAGCAGGTGAAACCGGAACAGGCACTTTTTCCTGGACTCCAGGAAACGAAGGGCAAATTGAAATAAAAGCAACCGCAGATTCAGGAAGCATTGTATCTGAAAGCGATGAAACCAATAATGAGTTCACAAAAACCGCAACCGTATATAAAGAAACAGTTTCAAGCGATGACGGAGGAAGTGAAAGTTCAGGGTCCTCCAGCAGCAGCTCAGGAAGTAAGAGTTCAGGGTCCTCCAGTAGCAGTTCAGGAGGCGTCAGTCTTTCAAAAGAACCAGTGAGCAATGTAGAGGCAAAGGAGCTTGCCACCGGGAACGTTCAAAGTGGTTATCATATCAAGTTCGATTTTCTGGAAGGTGCCACATGTATTACATATATCGAATTTGACCCACTAAAGACATTAAAGAAGACAA
>NZ_WJBJ01000006.1:126379-183077 GCF_020804205.1 Methanosarcina sp. DH1
GCTTAATAGTAAAGAATTCTGCAGGACGTGGCACGGTAACAAAAACAGGATATATAAAAGTGATATCAAAACCAGTTGCTTCATTCTCTGCATCTCCTACCTCCGGAAAAGCACCATTAAACGTTAAATTTACTGACAAAAGCACAGGAATACCTGCTTCATGGTACTGGAACTTTGGAGATGGATCAAAGTCATACCTTCAGAATCCGGTTCATAAGTATTCGAAGGCAGGGGTCTATACTGTTAGCTTAACAGTAAAGAATGCTGCAGGACGTAGCGTGATAACAAACACCAGATATATAAAAATTATATAAAAATTATATAAAAATTATAACAAAACCAGTTATACTCCGAAAGTAAATAAAAACTGAATTGGAAAAAGAAAAAGATCAAGGAGAAAGGGTAGTGATGGGATATATAATATAGGGATATATAATATATGATAAACACTCCCTTTGATCTTGTTTAATAATATTTGAGAGCCATCCTCATACTCGCAGTTTTCAATAACTGAGTTCCAAGATATAATTTCTTAACTTTTAAAGCTAATTTGAAATTTTCAAAATTTTTTCTTTTACCTTTTTTATACCGAAAAATTTTGCTATTTATATACGGATTTACTGTAAACTTATTCTTCTTCTCAAAACAAATTTTTTAAAATTACACATTTTCTTAAATTTTTTATTTAAATAACAAAGTTTAAAAATGTAGATATCTCTAAATTATTAACATTTTTTATATGAAAATTAAATTAAAGATTAAGGAGGAGGATAATTGAAAGTTAACAAAAAATCGTATTCAGTGACCTTCGCATCAGCATTTCTGATTTTATTTTTAATTCTGTTTCCATCTACTGCATCGGCGGTTACTGAGCAAGGCGCTTCGCTCACTATCAATGAAACTCAGATAACCACCAGTGGATCAGCAGAGAGTCCTTCTATATATGGTGACAGGATAGTATGGAGGGACTGGCGTAATGGTAACCGAGATGATGGACCCTTCAATATTTACATGTACAATATATCCACTCAGAAGGAAACTCAAATTACTACCAGTGGATCAGCAGGGGGTCCTTCTATATATGGTGACAGGATAGTATGGAGGGACTGGCGTAATGGGTACCGTGACTCTTTAGAGGAAGAATCTGATGTATACATGTACGATCTCTCAACTCACAAGGAGATTCGGATAACCAATAGAACAATATTTTTTGATTCCTTTTTTGGCTTCGGACCGTGTATCTCCGGCAACAGGATACTGTATGGTCGCACATATGATTATTGCATTTATGACATCTCCACTCAGAAGGAAACTCATATCGACGATATGCCAATAAACAATCCTGCTTTTTTCGGTAACATAATAGTGTGTACATCTGATCTGGAGGGACGCCCGAGTAATATCATAATGTACGATATCTCCACTCAGAAGGTAACTCGGATTTCCAGCAGCGATTCAGCATTCAGTCCTGATATTGACAATAACATTATAGTGTGGGCAGATGAGCACCATGAAGATGAATATTACTCCTCCATCTACATGTATGATCTTTCCACTAAGAAGGAAACTCAAATCGCCACCAGCGATTCAGCATTTTATTATAGTCCTACAATCTCCAAGGACAGGATAGTGTGGTTGGATTATGATAGTATTTACATGTATAACCTCTCAACTCAGGAGGAAACTCATACTAATCGCACATCAATTAGTCTAGGATTTGATTTCTATGGTGATAAGATAGTGTGGTCGGATTGGGAAAATGAAAAACCCAATGTCTACATGGGTACTCTCACCAGTTCAAACCTGCCAACTGCTTCCTTCTCTGCATCTCCAACCTCAGGAAAAGCACCATTAATCGTCGAATTTACTGACGAAAGTACAGGAACACCAACGAAATGGAAATGGGATTTTGGAGATGGAACAACTTCAACCAAACAGAATCCAACACATAAATATTCCAAAGTAGGGAGTTATACTGTTAAACTTACAGCAACAAATGCTAAAGGCAGTAATACGTTAACAAAAGAAGATTATATAAAAGTTGTAACAAAACCAGTTGCTGCATTCTCTGGATCTCCCACATCCGGAAAAACACCATTAAATGTTAAATTTACTGATACAAGCACTGGCTCCCCAACTTCCTGGTTCTGGAACTTTGGAGATGGATCAAAGTCATATCTTCAGAATCCGGTTCATAAGTATTCGAAAGCAGGAGTCTATAATGTTAGTTTAATAGTAAAGAATGCTGCGGGACGTAGCACGGTAACAAAAACTGGATATATAAAGGTTATAACAAAACCTGTTGCTGCATTCTCTGCATCTCCTACCTCAGGAAAAGCACCATTAAACGTTAAATTTACTGACACAAGCACAGGAATACCTGCTTCATGGTACTGGAACTTTGGAGATGGATCAAAGTCATACCTTCAGAATCCGGTTCATAAGTATTCGAAGGCAGGGACCTATACTGTTAGCTTAATAGTAAAGAATTCTGCAGGACGTGGCACGGTAACAAAAACCGGATATATAAAAGTGATATCAAAACCCGTTGCTTCATTCTCTGCATCTCCCACTTCCGGAAAAGCACCATTAAACGTTAAATTTACTGACAAAAGCACAGGAATACCTGTGTCATGGTACTGGAACTTTGGAGATGGATCAAAGTCATACCTTCAGAATCCAGTTCATAAGTATTCGAAGGCAGGGGTCTATACTGTTAGCTTAACAGTAAAGAATGCTGCAGGACGTAGCGTGATAACAAAAACAAGATATATAAAAATTATATAAAAATTAGATAAAAGTTATAACAAAACCAGTTATACTCTTAAAGTAAATAAAAACTGAATTGGAAAAAGAAAAAGATCAAGGAGAAAGGGCAGTGATGGTATCATTGATAATATATGATAAACACGCCCTTTGACCTTGTTTTACAATATTTGAGAGCCATCTTCATACTTGCAGTTTTTCAATAACTGGCTCCCAAGATCTAATTTCTTAACTTTTTTAGCTAATTTGAAATTCTCAATGTTTTCGTATCATGTTTTTGTGCTGAAATACCAGGTATTTCTATGCTGATCGGCTTCAACCAGTCTCTTCCTTACATAATGAGCTGATCCCAAAACTCAATATTTAGTCTCAGAATATCATATTCTGGATTCTCAATAGGACTTTTGACTCTAAAAAATAATTTAGAAACTCTTTTTGATGTAGGAATAAAACCAATAATACTAAAACATGAACTGTTTTAATGAAAAACATTGAGGAAACGTTGGTATTGAAGTAGTTTTTACAGATCAAATAATTAATAATAATAGTAATATAATAATTTTGGAAAGTGCTTTATATAAGGACAAAATATTACTATTTTGGGTAAATTAGGCAAATTTTTTACTTTTCAGCAAACATATTTTTGCAACCAGCCATTAGCAAAATGACCCCATACATGTAAGGACAAACGGCACATTAAAAACGTAAAGGTGACGAAAGATAAAGGAGTAGGATAAATGAAACTTAACAAAAAATTACATTCAATAACCTTAATATCGTTAGCTTTAACTTTGTTTTTAGTTCTCGTTTCATCTGCAGCATCGGCCGATGGTGAGCAAAGTGCTTCGTCTACAGGGACGTACGCGTATATTACAAACGAATTCGGTAGTAGTGTTTCCATAATTGACACAGACACAAACACTGTCACAGCTACCGTACCTGCAGGAAACCACCCTGCTGGAGTTGCGGTCAACCCGGAGGGGACAAGGGTATATGTGGCGAACTTTTATCTGGATAACTATGAAAATACTCTCTCAACCTTAATTAATCCAAAATTAATGTTAGTAAAAGGAACAGACGAACATGTGGAGACCGGTGAAGGGACTGTCTCCGTAATCGACGCAGCTACAAATACTCTTATAGCCACGGTGCCTGTTGAAAGCTCCCCAGTTGGAGTTGCAATAACCCCGGATGGAACAAAGGCATATGTAGCGAATCGTGGCAGTGATATTGTCTCTGTAATTGACACCGCAACAAATACTGTTACAGCCATGGTGAACGTAGGAAGCGGGCCCACAGGAGTTGTAGTCACACCGGATGGAAAAAAGGCATATGTGACAAATTTATACGGTAGTGACGTCTCTATAATTGACACTGCCACAAATACTGTTACAGCCACTGTGCCTGTAGGAGACTATCCTTTTGGAGTTGCAATCACACCGGATGGAGCTAAGGTATATGTATCGAACGCCGGCAGCAGCACTGTTTCTGTAATTGACACTGCAACAAACACGGTGACAGCCACTGTGCCTGTAGGAGGCTGGACCTTGGGAACTGCGGTCAACCCGGCGGGAACAAAAGCATATGTGACGAACTACAATGACGGCACTCTTTCTGTAATTGACACTGCCACAAATACTGTTACAGCCACCGTTTTTGTAGGGGGTGGCCCTTACGGAGTTGCGACCAATCTGGATGGAACAAAGGTATATGTGGCCAATCAAGGCAGTAATACCGTCTCTGTAATTGACGCAGCAACAAATAATATTATAGCTACTGTTGACGTAGGAGAATCTCCAGCTGCTTTCGGGCAGTTTATATGTCCGCGGAAACCAGCTCCTTTCGCAAACTTTTCTGCAAAACCCACCAAAGGGAAAGCACCATTAACGGTTGCTTTTACTGACACCAGTACAGGAGATCCGACCAAATGGAAATGGGATTTTGGAGATGGAGCAACTTCAACCCAGCAGAATCCGAAGCATAAATATTCCAAAATAGGGAGTTATACTGTTAAACTTACAGCTACAAATGCTAAAGGTGGCAACACAATAACAAAAGCAGATTATATAAAAGTGGTAACAAAACCAGTTGCTGCATTTTCTGCGACACCTACCTCAGGAAAAGCTCCATTAAACGTTAAATTTACTGACGAAAGTACAGGAATACCGACCAGATGGAAATGGAGTTTTGGAGACGGGACAATTTCAAGGGAGCAGAACCCAGAACATCAGTATTTACAGGAAGGAAAATATAAGGTTACACTTACAGTAAGCAATGTGGCAGGCGGCAATACTATAACAAAAACAAATTACATAACAGTGACAACAAATACAAGACCGGGAATATACTCTGAAAGTGAATAAACCCTAAATTAAAAAACAACAAAAAGTAAAGGCTAAGGGGTAATGCGAATAATTAATCAAACCTGACAAAATTAACCCTTTAGCCTTATTTGACCATATTTCAGAGTCACCCACCTAGTTGTGATTAGAATAACTGGATATTACAATATAATTTTACAAGTTCATTTGAAACGCTTAATGCTTTCCTTAAATGCTTTCCTTTTACTATTTTATGCAGAAAAACCTCGGCTATCTGCACAAATTTACTGAGACCCTATACTTCTTCCCAAAACAAATCAGCTAAAATCAAATATTTGTATAAAGCTTAGATTCAATGAAAAAGTTTAAAAATGTAGACTATGGGAGTAACTCACATTTTATAATTGAAAAATAAGTTCGGACTTACGCAGTTGAACTGAAAAATCAAGCGCATCAGGCGGCTAACTGTCTAAAACGTGATTTTAATCAACAGTCGTTGATGTAATTGATTTTGTTCTTCAAGTGCGTAAGTCCTATAAGTGAGAGATGATGGAGTAGAATAATGAAAACTGACAAAAAATTGCATTCAGTATTTTTAGCATCAGCAGCTCTAATTTTATTTTTAATTCTCATTTCTTCTACAGTATCGGCAGCTACTGTGCAAAGTGCTTCGACAACGGCTCCATGTGCATATATTACGAACCGGTACAGCAACAGTGTCTCTGTAATTGACACAGCTACAAACACTGTAAAAGCAACGGTGGATGTAGGGTCCAACCCATTTGGAGTTGCAGTCAACTCGGCAAGAACAAAAGCATATGTGACGAACTTATATGAAGAGAATTATGATAGTGCCATTTCAGAACAAATTGCCACAAAATCGGCATTAAGTACAAAAACAGAAGAGCATATCGCTACCGGTGAAGGAACTGTCTCCGTAATTGACATAGCTACAAATACTGTTACAGCCACAGTGCCTGTAGGAATCATCCCTGAAGGAGTTGCAGTCAATCCGGCAGGAACAAAGGTATATGTGACAAACCTGGGTAGTAACACTGTCTCCGTAATTGACGCAGCAACAAATACTATTACAGCCACAGTGTCTGTAGGATCCGGTCCCCTGGGAGTTACAGTCAGCCCGGATGGAACAAAAGCATATGTGGTAAACGAATATGACAGCACTGTTTCTGTAATTGATACTGCAACAAATACAGTTACAGCCACTGTGTCTGTAGGAGATGACCCTAGTGGAGTTGCAATAACCCCGGATGGAACAAAGGCATATGTGACGAACTATGACACTGTCTCTGTTATTGACACAGCAACAAATACTGTTACAGATACGGTAACTGTAGAAATCTTGCCCTGGGAAGTTGCTGTCAACCCGTCTGGAACAAAGGTATATGTTACGAACTTTGGCAGTGATACTGTCTCAGTCATTGACACAGCTACAAATACTGTTACAGCCACGGTGCCTGTAGGAAGTTCTCCAATTGGAATTGCATTCATACCAGATGGAACAAAGGTATATGTTGCGAACTCTGGCAGCTACACTGTCTCGGAAATTGACACAGCAACAAATACTGTTACAGCTACGGTAGATGTAGGAAGTAGTCCGGTTGCTTTCGGACAGTTTATAGCCACTCTCTCACCAGGTCCTTTCGCAAATTTTTCTGCAAAACCCACTGAAGGAAAAGCACCATTAATCGTCGAATTTACTGACGAAAGTACAGGAACACCAACGAAATGGAAATGGGATTTTGGAGATGGAACAACTTCAACCAAACAGAATCCAACRCATAAATATTCCAAAGTAGGGAGTTATACTGTTAAACTTACAGCAACAAATGCTAAAGGCAGTAATACGTTAACAAAAACAGATTATGTAAAAGTGGTAACAAAACCAGTTGCTGCATTCTCTGCATCTCCGACCTCAGGAAAAGCACCATTAACCGTCGAATTTACGGACAAAAGTACAGGAATACCGACCAGATGGAAATGGAGTTTTGGAGACGGGACAACTTCAAGAGAACAGAATCCAGAACATCAGTATCTACAGGAAGGAAAATATAAGGTTACACTTACAGTAAGCAATGTAGCAGGCGGCAATACTGTAACGAAGACAAATTACATAACAGTGACAACAAATACCCGACCTGGGACATACTCTGAAAGTAAATAAACCTTAAATTAAAAAACACTAAAAAAGTAAAGGTTAAACGTAATAAACGCAAAGGTCTGTTTCAGTCACAACAGAAGAATCATAGTGAGTGACTGAAACAGACCATAATTCTGTTTTCTCTTATTCCGTTTTAGAATTAATACCAGGTTTTCTTGTTCCCTGTACCTTAATCTTTTTCTGAGTGATAAAACTCTGAGTGATGAAACTCTGAGTGATGAAACTCTGAGTGATGAAACTCTGARTGATGAAACTCTGAGTGATGAAACTCTGAGTGATGAAACTCTGAGTGATGAAACTCTGAGTGATGAAACTCTGAGTGATAAAACTCTGAGTGATAAAACTCTGAGTGATGAAACTTCAACTTTCAGCATAAAACCGCATCAAACAACACATTAAACAAAAATGGCAACTTGAAACGAAGTTTTTAGACAAGAATTAGAAACTTTTTAATATAAAAAATCTAAATATAGAATAAATCTGTAATCGTGGAACAAAAAAGATAATCTACCGCCATGAAGAATCTAATAATAATCGATATAACAAAAATCCCTATAATGATTCTTCAAGAAAAAGTGGAAACGATATAAGTACAGACTGTGGACCATTTCAAGATGGGATGATGCTAAAATTGAACTACATGGTTCCGGTACTTAATAAATTTTTTATTAGGCCTGCAGATTATCTATAGCTATATCCCGATTTTCATGATTTTAGAAACTCCGGTTCAATCTGTTTATTAAAAAGCGTGGTTATGTAGAAATCCTTTGAAGTCAAGAACTTTCAATTGTTAAAATTGAATTACCTGATACGCTTTTATATATTTAGTTCAGAGCCTATTGAACCTGATTTAGATAGGTTTTCTACAAAACCAAAAAAGAAAAACGACTAAATTTTGGAACTGAGTTTTAGAACAACAAAACCAGTATTCGGCAGATCGACATTAAATTTGGATATTTTTTAGGATAGGTATCCTCTTCAAACTGTACGGGAAAAAATATGTTTCATATATGTACTGGAAGTTTAAAAAATTCCTCAAGTTTACAAAATAAATTAAGACACTAATTCAACTTTCAAAACATGTAATAAAATTATTATGGGTTTTTTGGTTATAATATTGAAATGAAGAGGATATCAGAATAACGCTTTTCAAACACCCTATTAATTTGCCCTGTATTTAACATGTGTTAACATATGGCCCATGCGCCATCATAAAAAAACATCAGGTCATTTTTACAGCAACATAGTGTGGGATAGAATGCAAGTTCCCAAAAAAACGCTATCAATGAAAATGTTTGGAAAAAGAATTTACCTGCTGAATGCAGGACGAAACATAAGGAGTAAGACAATGAAAATGGACAAAAAATTCTGTTCAGTAGCTTTAGCTTCAACAGCCATTGTTTTATTTTTAATTTTAATGTTATCTACTACATCGACAGCTACTGCACAAAATACTTCAAGCACCGCTAAATACGCCTACATTACGAATAGCGGCAGCACCACTGTCTCTGTAATTGATATCACAACAAACAAAGTTACAGCCACGATAAACGTAGGAAAATCTCCTTATGGAGTTGCAGTCAACCCCGCTGGAACTAAGGTATATGTATCGAAAGAAGCAAGTGGTGTTGTCTCCGTAATTAACACCGCAACAAACAAGGTTGCAGCCACAGTGGGGGTAGGAAAAAGGCCCTGGGGAGTTGCAATTAACCCGGCGGGAACAAAGGTATATGTGGCAAACGAAGGCAGTAAAACTGTCTCTATAATTGACACTACAAGCAACAAAGTTACAGCTACAGTGTCTGTCGGAAATTACCCTTGCGGAGTTGCAGTTAACCCGGCAGGAACAAAAGTATATGTGACGAACACTCTCGACAACACTGTCTCTGTAATTGACACAACTACAAACACTGTTACAGCCACAATAAAGGTAGGAAATCTCCCTACAGGAGTTGCAGTTAATCCGGCGGGAACAAAGGTATATGTGACGAACGAGTACGACGTTTCTGTAATTGACACAACAAAAAATAAGGTTACTGCCACGGTGACTGTAGGAAAATACCCGTGGGGAATTGCAGTAAACCCGGCCGGAACAAAGGTATATGTGACAAACTATGGAGATGGTACTGTTTCTGTGATTAACACAGCTACAAACAAGGTTACAGCCACAGCGACTGTAGGAAGTTATCCATTAGGGATTGCTTTAAGTCCGGACGGGACTAAGGCATATGTGGCAAAAGAAACAAGCGGAGCTGTCTCTGTAATTAACACAGCCACAAACAAAGTTACAGCTACAGTGAGGGTGGGAAAAGAACCTGCTGCATTCGGGCAGTTTATAAGTTCTGCCACAACATAACATCTAATTAACATCTAATTTCTGTTGCAAACTTCAAAGGCTCGCTACTTTCAGAAAAAACCCTTTAAATGTTGTCTTTACTGACAAAAGCACAGGAAAAACGATTAAATGGAAATGGAGTTTTGGATACTGAACCTCCTTAACAAACAGAATCCAGCGCATAAACTGCTGAAGGTTCAGTTTACTGACAAAAACACCAGATAAAGAACAAGGGAGAGCGAGAAAAAGAGAAAAGCTAAAGGGTATATGATTACGGATCAAATCTTTACAGAGCAAATCTTTACGGATCAAATCTTTACAGAGCAAATCTTTACAGAGCAAATCTTTACAGAGCAAATCTTTACGGATCAAATCTTTACAGATCACATCTTTACAGATCACATCTTTACGGATCAAATCTTGAAAAGATAAACCTGTGTTCCTTATCCATAGGAATTTGGGACGGTTATTCTTTTACATTTTATAGTTGCTGCCCCATAAAACCTGCTATCCTTTTCGCGATTATACCCTCAACTTTCTCTCAAGTTTTCTTAATTTATTTTCGGCTTTTTCTTGAGCTTTTTCTTAACTATCTCTCAACTTTTTCTCGGATTCTTCTGCCTGTTCTTAACCTGGTTCCAACTTAACATATTATAGTAGTATGTTTATTCCTTTTCCAATTTAGAGTAGTTTTTCTATTTTCTTCACCTGTTCCGCTTCAGGAAATAAGCCGCTCCCATGGTCAGCCCCAAAATTCCAAGCCCAGGACCAGGCGATTCTTTTTCTCCTGAACCCTCTTCATTGGTAGCATTTTCATCAGTAGCGTTTTCATTGGTAGTATTTTTGGCTGCCGATTCTGCAGCTTCATCGGTTTTGTTTACAGTGGTTTCGGAACTGGTTACTTTTACCATATCGTCCAGGCCCTGCTCATAAGCACTGGCATTCAGATTGCTTTCAAGGACTTTAACGGCATTTGGGACTTTTGGGAAGAGCGGGTAATTATCGGTTCCTCCGCCTGTGATGTTATATGCGGTATCGCAAATACCATTGCTGTTTTCGTCCACACCGGTTTCGCTGTAACCTTTACCTTCAAGGTCAGCCCAGAAGTTCCCTCCTATGTAAGGGCCCCGGACAATATTCTGTTTTGCTTTGAGTGGGCTTTGCCAGAGATTTTCTGCGTTTGCAGCTTTTTCTTCCACATTTTCGGCGTTTTTGAAGTAATTATTATAGATATAATTCTTGCTGCTTGCCTCAAGTGAAATTCCAGGACCGTAATTATAGGCAATTGTATTATCAATGATATCATTTGAGTTTGAGCTTTCGAGTCTTATTCCTTTTTCGTCAAGGGTAATGAGATTATTGCTTATGGTATTGCTGTCAGAACCTTTGAGAAGAATGCCAGATTCGGCTCCCTGAACTCTATTGTTGTTAATGTAACAACTTTTAACTCCTGTAAGCAAGATTCCTGCTTTTTCCGAACCCCCAATGGCAAACCCGCTAAAAGATGCCCTATCCACACTGATTTCAACAGCGCTTTTCGTGGGATCGGCTGCCCTTATCACAGTTTCCTCTGGCTTTCTGGATTCCGACCAGATATAGACTTGCTTATTTATTTTGAGATTTTCAACATAGGTTCCAGGGCTTACAAAAATCGTGTCTCCGGTTTCTGCTTCATCGATTGCGGCTTGTATGGAAATATAGTCTCCTTCAGTTGCCGAACTTACCCTTAAATTAGCGGCCGAGGAGGCAGAGCAAGTGAAGAGAACTGCCAGAGTAATCGCAAGTGCTGTCAGCTTAAAAGCTCTGAAATTCTGTCTTTTTATTCTTCTCATACTAGTCCTTCCTTTACATTTTGAAGCTACCGTTTTCTTTAATCAGGCTTTAACTCTTTAGAAAAAAGAAAGCCTGCCTTTTCCAGGTTTTTTATTGTTTTTAGGAAAAAGCTCTCTCAATACTTTGTCAAGGAAGTAATTTTATCCCTAAATTAATATACCTTTGGGAATAAAAAATTATAAACAGCTATCCTTAAATAATAGTTCAATATCCTCTGATAAAAGAAATTAATCTTCAATTAAAGTCTTAAATACTGTAAAATCTGATATTACACGGAAATTATTGTTATATATTACACTGATATTACACTGAAATTATTGTTTTATATTAAACTGAAATTATTGTTTTATAATTGTCTCGAATGGAGGCCTAAAAATGGATGAGAAGATTGCGCCCCACCTTCAAGAGTTAACCAGGGCGCTTGGAGACCTTGAAAAGACTGGCATCAGGGCAGAGTTTGAGAAACTCATTGCTTTTCGTGTCCCGCCTGATGTCGCAAAAGAGAGTATCCTCCGCAAGTTTGGAGGAAAAAGGAAAGTTTTGAAAGTAAAAGATCTGTCTGCCAACCTTAAGAATTTTGAGCTTACAGGCAGGATTCTGGACCTCGGGGAAAAATCAATCCACCCGCAGGCAGGAACTCAGGAAAAACCTTCCAGGCTTTATACCGGAGTTCTTGCGGACGAAACCGGGGCAGTTCTGTTTTCTTCCTGGAAGGAACTGCCAGGTTCAATTGGGGATGTGATTAACATCAAAAATGCCTATGTCCGGATCTGGCAGAACCGGATCAGGCTTTCTATAGGGGAACAATCTCCTGTGTTGAAAATTTCGGACTCTTTGCTCCCCCCTTTGTCCGAACTTTCAGCAAGCCAGAAAAAAAAGTTAATTGACATAGGAGCTGTGGATTTTTCCGTAGATACAATAGCCTGCGTGCTTCAGCTTTCATACAGAGAAATCCTTGTAAAGGGCCGCCAGTCCAGAGTGGTCTCTGGCGTGCTTGCGGACGAGACAGGCAGGATGCCTTTTACGGCCTGGATCGAACTGCCTGGAATAGATATAGGGAGTATTATCCGAATCGAAGGAGCTCAGGTGCGGATGTTCAGAGGAATGCCATCAGTAAATATCCTGAACAGCACAAAAGTTTCTTCTATCGGGCCCGACGAAGTCGGAAAACTTGCATTTACCTTCGAATCCGCATCAAAAGATCCTGCGCCTATCAAAATTCAGGAGATAAATTCAAGAGACAGCATGTTTGACGTGTCCGTAGCAGGCAACCTGGTTTCAGTCAGGCCCGGTTCAGGAATTATCTCCCGCTGCCCTGAATGCAGTCGTGTAATCCAGAAAGGAAATTGCAGAGTGCACGGGAAGGTAGAAGGCGTATGGGACATGCGGATCAAAGCCATAATGGATGATGGAACCGGTTCTGTGTCAGTTATGTTTCCAAGGGAACTTGCGGAAATCATCTATGGGAAAACTCTTGAGGAAGCCGAACAGCTAATGTTCTCGGATGTCTCAAAAGACGCAGTCTATGAAGATTTAAGGCGTTTTCTTACGGGCCGCTATCTTGCAGTACGCGGAAACTCTTCAAAAAATGAATTTGGGATTTCTTTCGTAGCTGAAAATGCCTGGGTACCTGAAGAGGATCTTGCAGTGAGAGTAGTTGAACTCCTTCGCAGGCTCGGGCCGGATGAGGAGGACGGACAGGATAAAAATTCACAGGTTTCCAGGGGAGGAATCGAACTTGCTTAAACGAGAGGTCGCAAAAAGAGTTTTTGCAAGAGAATTCGAAGTCTGCAGAGAACTTGAAAAAACCGAACGTACTGACTCGGAAGCTGCAGATTCAAAAACTCCAAACCTGCTTATTAGCCCTCTGGGGCTTATACTCAATCGTGTTTTCGTGGTTGGAGTGGTCACAGAACTTGACAACATCGGGACACAGAGCGAGATGTGGAAAGCGAGAATAGTTGACCCTACAGGGGCTTTTACGGTATATGCAGGGCAGTACCAGCCTGAGGCTTCGATCTTTTTGTCAACAGTACAGGTTCCTGCTTTCATTGCCCTTACAGGAAAAGCCAGGACCTATGAACCCGAACCCGGATCGGTTTTTGTTTCTATTCGGGCTGAGGAGGTAAATGTAGTGGATGAAGAAATCCGCAACAGATGGGTCGTGGATACCGCAGAACAGACTGTTGAGAGACTTGAAGCCTTTTCGGACGTTCTGACCAACGGATATCGTGGAGAAAAACTTCGGGAATACCTTCTGGAGAAAGGCATTTCTTCCGAGAATACGGAAGGGATTGTAATTGCACTTGAAAGGGAGCGCTCTCCTGCTGAATTTGTAAAACTACTTCGGGCTTCCATCAGGGAAGGTCTTAAAGCCCTTGATCTGGATTCTGAAAATAATACAGATGCTAAAGCTGACCAGAAAGAATTCGTGCTTGAATTGCTTAAGGAAATGGATGGAAGCAAAGGAGTTGATTACGCAGCTTTTATAGACGCTGCAGCATCCCGGGGCATTTCTGAGCAGGTTGTAGAAGAGGTTATCCGTTTCCTGCTTGAAGGCGGGCAGTGTTACGAACCTAAGATTGGGATAATAAAGCTTGTAGGGTAAACCAGAGCCGGGATTGACAAAGCCTGTAGGGGACCCAGAGAGGATTTACAAGGTCTGCGGGAGAATCATGCAGGGAAAGAAAAACTGCGGTATAGATAAAATTAGAAGGGATTAGCTCTTATATATGTGTGATAATGCTTAAGTGTGATTAGGTTAATTGGTATTCTCTGTTAAAATTTAATATCTCATATTTATTGTATTAATTGGAGAAATTGACATGAAAGTATTGGTCAGCGACTCACTCTCCAATGAAGGTTTGGAGATTCTAAAAGAACACTTTACGGTTGATGTTTCCACCGGGCTTTCCGAAGAGGAGCTGGTGAAAAAAATTAAGGATTACGATGCTCTTGTAATACGCAGTGGTACCCATGTTACTCAGAAGATAATCGAAGCTGCCGACAACCTGAAAATTATCGGGAGAGCCGGGGTCGGAATTGACAATGTGGATGTGGATGCAGCTACAAAGAAAGGCATTATTGTTGCTAACTCTCCCGAAGGCAATATGATTTCGGCAGCAGAGCACACAATTGCTATGATGATGGCAATGTCCAGGAACATTCCCCAGGCAAATGCTTCCCTGAAAGCCAGAGAATGGAAACGTAGCAAATTCACAGGTGTCGAGGTCAAAGGTAAGACCCTGGGAGTCATAGGTCTCGGAAGAATCGGTTCCGAAGTCGCAAAAAGGGCTTCAGGGCTTGAGATGAACCTGATGGGGTATGATCCTTTTGTTTCTGAAAAGAGGGCTATTGAGCTTGGTGTCAAGCTAGCTACAGTTAATGAAATCGCAAAAGAAGCCGACTACATCACAGTGCACACTCCTCTTATTAAAGAAACCAGAAACATTCTTGATGAAGAGCAGTTTGCCCTGATGAAGCCTACAACCAGGGTTCTCAACTGTGCCCGCGGCGGCATTATCAACGAAGAAGCTCTGGCAAAAGCTCTTGAAAGCGGAAAAATAGCCGGTGCAGCAATAGACGTTTTCATTGAGGAGCCTCCTTTTGACAGCCCTCTCCTGAACTTTGACAACGTTGTAGTAACCCCTCACCTTGGTGCCTCTACACAGGAAGCTCAGGTCAATGTGGCAGTAGATATTGCAAAGGAAGTAGCGTCTGTCCTCACAGGCGGATCTGCAAAGAACGCAATCAATATCCCTTCAGTAAAGCCGGAAGCTATGGCAGTCCTTGCCCCTTACATCAGGCTCTCGGAAATTATGGGTAAGATTGCAGGGCAGCTCGTAGATGGAAACTACGAAAAAGTCGAAATTGGATATAATGGAGAGATTTCCGGAAAGGATACAAGGCCTCTTACAGTCTCGGCTCTCAAAGGGCTGCTTGAAATGGCTCTCGGTTCCGGAGTTAACTATGTCAATGCCCCCACTCTTGCAAAGTCCAGAATGATTGCAGTCGTGGAAAGTAAATCCGAATCTTCTGAGGAATACTCTTCAACTATCAGTATCAAACTTAGCAGCAACGGCAAGACAAAGCTGGTCGCAGGCACTGTTGTCGGAGACGATCCAAAGATCGTAGCAGTCGATGATGACAGAGTAGATATCTTCCCTGCAGGCCGTATGATTTTTGCCAAACACATCAACAGGCCCAACGTTATCGGACCTTGCTGCATGGTACTCGGTAAAAACGAAATCAATATCTCAGGCATGCAGGTTGGCAGATCAGAAATCGGAGGCGTAACCATGATGGTTCTTAACATAGACTCCGAAGTTTCTGACCCAATCCTTGAGGAAGTCCGGAAAGTCGACGGAATCCTTGATGCAAAACTTGTGACACTCTAAACTTTCCTTTTCAGGAAGACTTTACTCCGGCAGAAGTTCAGGGTAGAAAATCCTGAGCCGGAGACTTTAAATTTTTGAGTCTTTATCTTAAATTTCTTGGTTTTAAACTTCTTTATCTTAAACGTTTATATTACATTCGTAATAATATTCATTTTTCACTAAGATTATACTCTCAATAACAGTATACCTCAACAATATTATACATTTAAAATATTATACTCTCAACAATATTATACACTTAAAATATATACTCTCAATATCAAATTAAACTCTCCGTGCCATATCAATTTTTATGGGTGCAGTTGATGGAAGAACTTAAACGCGTAGTCTCCGTTCCTTTTAAAAAAATTCTTGCAACTTCTCTTTCAGAAAAGGATTTTGAGTATTCTCTGGCTTTTGACCTGAAATGGTTTTCCCCGAAAACTGCCTCAAAAGTAAAGGAAAAAGCCCTTGAAACAGGTGTCCTCATACTCAAAGCCGGGGTTCTTGTACCCGGTTTTGATGTGGAAAGTATCCGGGTTCCACATGCTTTCAAACCGTCGGAGAATTTTCTTGAAAATCCAGACAGTTCTGAAGAAAAAGTGCATGTGAAAGAAGAAATTTCCTTTGAGCAGGTTCTGGAATTTATCTCTGCAGACATTGGGATAAGCCGGCAAAAATTGGTTTCCGAGATTAATTTCATGCAGGACAGGCTTTCCTATCTTGTGGATATCCGGATCGTGGCACTTATTGTAGCAAAAAAGTGCGGATGTGACATTTCGGGGATTCATGACAGGGTTTCGAGGTCGGTACTTGGCATATCTTACTAATAGATTTCTGCAACTACTCAACAGAAAATAACCGATATCTGAAACCACTCAACAGAGGATAACCGATATCTAAAACTACTCAACAGAAGATAACCGATATCTGAAACTACTCAACAGAAGATAACCGACATCTGAAACTACTCAACAAAAGATAACCGATATCTGAAACTACTCAACAGAAGATAACTGATATCTGAAACTACTCAACAAAAGATAACCGATATCTGAAACTACTTAAAAAGAAGGGAAATCGCAGATGTATCAGGCAGTTAAATATTATTCAAATATATGGAGAAAAGTTGTATGAGGGAACAACTTCCCCTAACTCTTTAATAAACGTAAATTGTATTGTTTACAAGTTTTTGTGAATCGTTTCCATAAGCCAGGGAGCCGATAATTTCGGTGTAACTATTTCTATGTATGCGCCTGTTTTAGCATTATCCAGTTCTCTCATTACCTTATCAAGGTCCCCGCAGGTAGTAACCTTTTTCGTAATCCAATCATTGCAGCCGAGAACCTCCGGTAATTTATAATATTCCCATTCTGCAAGGTCATTATAGCAGTAATCTAATTTTTCAGACAGCATTCTTTCTATCAGGTAACCGTGATTATTCAGCACGAAGATAATCGGCTTTAGACCATGGCGATAAAACTGGCTGATTTCCTGAACAGTCATCTGGTGTGACCCTTCTCCAGTAATAAGAATTACTCGCCTGTCAGGTGCAGCCAGTGAAGTGCCAAAGGAAGCTGGAGTAGCCCAGCCAATTGCTGCCCAGAGCATCTGGTTCTCGAACTTAGTTCCTTCTGGTAAAAGTAGGGGCAATAACCCATAGAAGGATGAGCTTGAGTCAGCTATGATTATGTCATCAAGCTTAAAGAACTCCGCGTACTTCGCGTATAAATAATCAGCCATTATTGGATCTTCAGCCTCTACCTCGGGAACGGCGGGACGGCTTGCAACAGGGCCACTGATATCGGTACGCTTGTTAAGCCTTCTGGAGAGTCCCTCCAGTACATCAAGCATTTTTACATTGATATAATCAGTATACCCTATATGGACACTTGAAGGCATGATATTGATGATTCGGGACTTATCCAGCTTAGCCGTGAACTTGCCTGTGTTAACATCAGACAGGATAGTGCCTATCGTAAGGATACAGTCGCAGGATTCCACAAATTCCCGGATTTCAGGATTGATAAGTTGTCCCATGTATAATCCCAGGTAGGAGGGATTAGTCTCGTCAAGCACTGACTTATCCAGAGCCATAGTAACATAAGGCAAGCCCGAAGCATTAATAACAGCCATAGACCGGTCCTTGAGGCAAAACCGGTCAACAAGAAAACCCGGCATAATACAGGCTTGTTTTGCATTCGAGAGTTTACCTGCAATAATCGAGACCACCTCTTCAAGCGTTACAGGATCGCTTTTTACAGGTTTTCTTGCAGGTGCCGTAAAGGATGAAATATTTGCATTCACATAGTCATGAGGTATTGCAATGTAGACAGGACGGTGGTTCTCCAGAGCCGTTTCGATAACACGCTCAACTTCCTGAACGCAGTTTTCCGGAGTAAGCATTGTACTTGCACATACTACTGGTGCAGCCATCTCCATAAATATACTTGATTCTCCGTCACCCAGCGAGTGATGCACTATATCATGCCTCTTCTGTGACTGTATTTTTGGCATTCCTACAATATGGAATACCAGATTGTACTCCGCATAAGAGCCTGCTATACCGCATAGTGTGGAAAGTTCACCTACACCAAAAGTAGTAGATAGCGCCGACATACCTTTAATACGAGCATAACCGTCAGCAGCATAAGCAGCGTTCAGTTCATTGCAGCAGCCTATCCAGCGAAGCTCTTTATCATCACAGATGGCGTTGTTGATCGGAAATGCAAAGTCCCCTGGTACGCCGAAAATGTCCCTTATCCCCAGTTGCTTTAATCTATCCAGAAGGTATTGAATAACTGTCAGCATGATAATATCACCTATTTCCTGTCTGCGGATTTCTGTCTGCGGATTCCTGTCTGCGGTTTTCTGCCTGCTTATTTCATATTTTGTACCAGGCGCAGTAATATATTGGTGACACTCATAAGGAAGTCTAGCTTCGTTTGCCGCCTGATTATAGAGCGGATATTGCCTGATTATAGATCAGATACTATTTGTATGCGAGATTTTCTCGCCTTCCTGAAACTGATTATTCCCTATATTCCCTAAACACTGATTATTCCCTATATTCCCTAAACACTGATTATTCCCTAGATAGTATAATTTGTTTAATATTATAAAAATAGAATTTATTTCTAATACATTCTATCTATACAGGTTAGTTTCCAGGTTAGTTCCAAAAGCAAGTATTATAATTAATGAGTAAATCGAAGATTGAGACTATAAGCAAACATAAACAAAAAAATATAAGAGACAAAAGAAGATTATTATTTGGAATTCTTGTAAATAGGACTAATGATGCACATAATCTTTATGTACTAGAAATGTTATTCACATCATACCAATTCCGACTAATCGCTTGTTCTTTAAATTTGCTGCTTCTGGATTCAAGTTCCAAAGGGGCAGCTATAGCGATGTTCGAACGCGATAGGGAATTTTTTTCCGCGTGAGTGAGGTTTATACAAATCTTGCGGAGGAACATACATTGGGTAAAAGATCACTGGTAAAACTGACAAGAAAAACAAATCCAAGAATCGTTTCCCTGATTCTTACCCTGAAGGAGAGGGCAAATACAAATACCGCCCCCATCTGGAAGGATATCGCGGGACGTCTTGAGATGCCGTCCAGAAACTATGCGGCTGTGAATATAAGTAAGATAAACAGACACACGGCAGAGGACGATGTTCTGCTTATTCCGGGAAAAGTGCTGGGCGCAGGTCTCCTTGACCACCCTGTAACTGTTGCGGCTTTAACCTTCAGTGGCTCCGCAGTTGAAAAGATCACTGAAGCCGGTGGCAAGTGCCTGAGTCTCGAAGAGATAATGGATGAAAATCCAAAAGGGTCCGGTATCCGGATTTTCCGCTGAGGTGTCGAAGATGACGGTTATCGATGCAAATGGGCTTATTCTAGGACGTCTTGCAAGTACAGTTGCAAAACAGTTGCTTTCAGGAGACGAAGAGATATATATTGTAAACGCTGAAAAAGCTGTAATTTCTGGCTCAAGGGCGACCACCCTCAGAGAATACCGGCAAACCCGGGAGAGAGGTAGTACGGAATTCGGACCTTACTTCCCGAAGCGTCCGGACCGCATCCTTAAGAGGACTATCCGTGGCATGCTGCCCCATAAGAGAGCAAGAGGCAGGGACGCAATGTCCAGGCTTAAGGTCTATGTAGGTGTTCCCTCTGAATTCAAGGACACTGAAGCAATCACAATTGCAGATGCCGATATGAGGCTTCTAAGTTCAAGTAAATATATTGAACTTGGTGAAGTGAGCCAGAAAATGGGTTCAAAATATTAAAGGGTGAGTCCTCATGGTCAAAGTAGTTAATTCATCTGGAAAGCACAAGACTGCAACTGCACGTGCAACAGTCACAAAAGGAACCGGAAAGGTCAGGATCAACAAAATTCCTCTCGAGCTATATACTCCAGAGCTTGTAATGATGAAGATCTCAGAACCCCTGCTAATCGCAGGAGATGAAGTGGTCTCCGGACTTGACATTAATGTAGATGTCAGGGGCGGCGGAATTATCGGACAGGCTAATGCGGTAAGGACCGCAGTTGCCAGAGGTATTGTGGAATGGACAAATGACACAATCATCAGAGATAACTTCGCAAGCTATGACCGCAATTTACTTGTAAGCGATTCCAGGCAGAAAGAATCAAAGAACTTTGGTGGACCCGGAGCAAGGGCTAAATACCAGAAATCTTACAGGTAAGACTATGATCCCAGTCCGATGTTTCTCATGTGGAAAAGTAATCTCAAACTATTGGGATGAGTACAAAAGGCGTGTCAATGATGGCGAAAACGCTGCCGTGGTATTGGATGATCTTGGAATCACCCGCTACTGCTGCCGCAGAATGTTTTTAAGCCATGTTGAACTCGTTGATGTGCTTTCGCCGTACCAGTAAAGGGACCGTAGGGTAGCTTGGTCCATCCTTCGGCGTTCGGGACGCCGGAACCTGAGTTCGAATCTCAGCGGTCCCATATCCCTAGTTTCAGGGTGCTGGTTTTAAGGCATGTACTGTAAAATATCAAACTTATCATGATTATTAATTATCGGAATTCATCGGAGCGTTTTTAAATTTCAGGGTGATCAGTTGGTCAAGGAAAAGTATACCCGGTTCGAGCGTGCACGGATCATAGGTGCAAGAGCATTGCAAATTGCAATGGGAGCTCCTGTCCTTGTTGAAGATGACGGGCGGCTGGACCCTCTTAATCTTGCTATTGAAGAGTTGAAGGCCGGAGTTATTCCTATAACGGTCAAACGTAAAACCAGTTAAAAACGCAGTGGGATAACATTTTCAGATACTGAATGTGTTTTATTGTTGATTCTATATTATGAGGTGACTTTATGGAGGAAAATGAGCAGACAGGGCAGGAAGAAAATAACGAACAGCCTTTGCCTGAAGAAGATGTCGTGGCTGAAGTAAAACCTGCACCTGAAAAGGAAGCCGCAGCAAAAACTGGATCTGTGCCTGTAGAAGCAGAGGAAGAAGAGCCTTCTGCTAAAGAAGGTTCTACATCTCTTGTTTCTATTGATGAATACCTGGCAGCAGGCGTTCACATAGGCACCCAGCAAAAGACCCAGGACATGATGCGTTTCGTATACAGGGTCAGAACTGATGGATTATATGTGCTTGACATCCAGTCAACAGATGAAAGAATAAGAGTTGCAGCAAAATTGCTGTCTCACTATGACCCTTCAAGGATCCTTGTGGTTTCTTCAAGGCAGTACGGGCAGCATCCTGCAAGGATGTTTTCCAGATCATTAGGCACAAGAGCAATGCTCGGAAGGTTTATCCCAGGGTTACTTACAAACCCTCAGATCCATGGTTTCTTTGAACCTGATGTTGTGATTGTAACCGACCCTGCAGGCGATGCCCAGGTACTAAAGGAAGCTTCAAGCATCGGGGTGCCTGTTGTAGCACTCTGTGATACTAACAACCTGATTTCAAATGTGGATCTTGTAATTCCCACAAACAACAAAGGTAGAAAAGCTCTTTCCCTTGTTTACTGGCTGCTTGCAAGGGAAGTTTCCCGGCTTAACAGTACTCCTTTCAATTACGAGTTGACTGACTTCGAAACACCTCTCTGATTCCGAAAGGCAGCCCTGCAGACTGCAAGGATATATAAAAAATAGCCCGTATCTTATATGGGTGATCATAAATGAGACAGCCAGCAGTTGCAGGGCAGTTCTATCCCCTGCGTCCTGAAAATCTGGAGAAAGAACTTAAGCAATGTTTTGAAGGTATGGAGATCCGGGAAAGAAATATCCTGGGAGCAGTTTGCCCGCATGCAGGATATGTCTATTCAGGGAGAGTTGCTGCACACGTTTATGCAGCTCTTCCCAAAGCCGACACATATGTTCTTTTTGGTCCCAACCATACGGGATATGGTTCACCGGTATCAGTATCCATAGATACCTGGAAAACCCCTCTGGGAACTCTCGAGGTTGATCGGGAACTTGCCGAAGGGCTATCAGGAAGTATTATTGATTTAGATGAGCTTGGGCACCGATACGAGCATTCGATCGAAGTTCAGCTTCCTTTCCTTCAATACCGCTTTGATCAAGATTTTAGGATTCTTCCTATTTGCCTGGGTATGCAGGATGAAGAGACCGCAATTGAGGTGGGAACCCTTATTGCCAACCTTGTTTCAAAAAGTGGGAAGAAAGTGTCCTTCATCGCATCCAGCGATTTTACTCATTATCAGCCTGCAAACCTTGCAAGGGAAACGGATAACGAAATTATAGAAGCTATCCTTGATCTGGATGTTCCAGGAATCTATGAAAGGCTTTATAGAAGAAATGCATCCGTATGCGGATATGGCCCTATTTCTGCGATGCTAACAGCCTCAAAGAAGCTTGGTGCAACCCGGGCCGAACTGCTTAACTATTCAAACAGTGGGGAGGTTTCCGGAGATATGAACGCAGTTGTAGGATATGCCGCAATTATTGTGGAGTAAAAGAAATTCCGCAGAAAAACGGAGTACATCTGTTTTTAATTTAAGATACAGAAACACTTACCTTTTCCAAATAAATTTTTTACGGATTTCAGACTTTATTAACCTGATCCAGATCTGTAAATAATAAAACAATAACAAATAAATTGAATAATACATTAAATAAATTTATTACTGAGTTAGAAGACAATATGCTTTCATTTCGAATGTAAATTCATTACTTTATATCTTAAATCGAATTTATGAATTTCAGAGGAGTAATATGATTTCGTGTTCTGCCCCCGGGAAAATTTATCTTTTCGGAGAACATGCGGTTGTCTACGGAGAAACCGCAATAGGATGTGCAATTGAATTAAGGACCCGTGTGCGGGTGGAATTATGTGACTCTATAATAATTCAGTCGGAAATTGGCCAAACAGGGATTGATTTTGAAAAACATCCTTATATCTCCGCAGCCATTGAGAAAATGAGAGAAATAGTGCCAATTGAGGGTGTTTATCTGAACGTTGATTCTGAGATTCCGGTGGGCTCGGGACTCAGTTCATCTGCCGCTGTTACGATTGCAAGTATAGGGGCACTCAATAAACTGTTTGGTTGTGGTCTCTCTCTAGAAGAAATCGCTAAAATGGGGCATGAAATCGAAGTTCAGGTGCAGGGAGCTGCAAGTCCTACTGACACTTATGTTTCTACATTCGGGGGGGTTGTGACCATCCCGGATAGGAGAAAGCTGAAGACGCCTGATTGCGGGATAGTTATCGGGGATACAGGAGTTTTCGCTTCTACAAAAGAGCTTGTAACAAATGTGAGAAAACTCCGTGAAACTTATCCACATCTTATAGAACCTCTAATGGTTGTCATTGGAAGAATTTCCAAAACCGCAGAACCCTTTTTCCAGACAGGAGATTACTCTTCAATTGGCAAACTTATGAATGTGAACCAGGGCCTTCTGGACGCACTTGGTGTAAATACTTATGAACTTTCCAAATTAATATACTCCTCTCGGGGAGCTGGAGCCTTCGGAGCAAAGAGCACAGGAGGTGGAGGTGGGGGATGTATGGTTGCCCTTACAGCACCTGACAAATGTACACAGGTTGCTGAAGCCATTGCAGGTGCAGGGGGCAAAGCAATCATAACAAAACCCACGGAACAGGGCTTAAGGTTAGAATAAATAACTCAAACCTTGAGCTCTTGGAGTCTTATTTCATAATTTCGCATTATTCATAAAGGAAGCTGGAAATTTTAAAAAGGTATTAAGTGATATTGCATGAATGTCTCAACCGAACCTGTTATCCTGAAACTTGGAGGCAGTGTCATTACTGACAAAGCCGCAGACCAAGGGGTTGTAAGAGAGGATGCCCTCCTGAGAATTGCAAAAGAAGTTTCCGAATACAGGGGAAAAATGATTATTGTACATGGTGCAGGTTCTTTTGGGCATACTTACGCTAAAAAATATGAGCTTGGCAGGGTTTTTGATCCAGAAGGAGCAATTGTAACACATGAATCTGTCAAGAAACTTGCATCCAGTGTGGTAGATGCTCTAAATGAGTACGGAGTACGGGCTATAGCGGTACATCCTATGTGCTGTACGGTTTGCAGAAACGGGCGGATTGAGAGTATGTACCTTGACAACATAAAGCTCATGCTCGAAAATGGGCTTGTCCCGGTGCTGCATGGAGATGTTGTTATGGATCTCGAACTCAGAGCGTGCGTGCTCTCAGGAGACCAGATCGTCCCCTATCTTGCAAAAGAACTCAAGATTACCCGGCTTGGGTTAGGCTCGGCAGAGGATGGAGTACTTGACAACGAAGGAAAAACCGTACCTGAGATAACCCCCAAAACTTTTGAGAATTTCAAGCGTTACATAAAGGGGTCGGAAAGTACCGATGTTACGGGCGGCATGCTAGGGAAGGTGCAGGAACTTCTGGAACTTAGCAAAACGTCTTGTATTACATCATATATATTCAATGCCAAGAAAGAGGATAATATATATCGGTTCTTAAATGGGGAATCTATGGGAACCACAATCAGTCCGGACAAAAGGGTATGAAATATGATTAGCACGACCTCAAAGCGAAAGATCGAACATCTGAAATTATGTGCTGAAAGCCCGGTTGAATCCCGAAAAGTCAGTGCGGGCTTTGAGGATGTGACCCTGATCCACAGGGCGCTTCCGGAACTCGATATGGATAAATTGAACCTGTCTATAGACCTTCTTGGAAAACGCCTGCAAGCTCCTTTTCTGATTGCTTCGATTACTGGAGGTCACCCTGACACTACTCCTGTAAATGCTGCACTTGCAGCTGCGGCTGAAGAGCTAGGGGTAGGAATTGGCGTTGGAAGCCAGAGAGCTGCAATTGATGACCCTGCTCAGGAAGAGTCTTTCAGGGTTGTCAGGGAAAAAGCTCCGACTGCTTTTATATACGGAAATGTGGGCGCTGCTCAGATTCGCCAGTATGGGATTGATGGAGTTGAAAAACTCATAGAAATGATCGATGCCGATGCCCTTGCTATTCACCTTAATTTCTTACAGGAAGCTATCCAGCCAGAAGGAGATAGGGATGCAACTGGCTGTCTTGAGATGATAAAAGAAATCTGCTCCGTGCTGGGCAAGCCAGTAATCATTAAAGAAACAGGAGCCGGGATCTCAAGGGAAGATGCCATTCTCCTCCAGAAAGCAGGCGTGTCTGCAATTGATGTAGGTGGCGCGGGAGGCACAAGCTGGGCAGGCGTCGAGGTCTACAGGGCCAGGAAAAGTGGAGATTATGCCTCCGAAAACCTTGGAGAACTTTTCTGGGACTTTGGAATTCCCACTGTTGCCAGTATTATAGAGTCCAGAGTCTCCCTTCCAATTATCGCAACCGGCGGGATCAGGACAGGGGTTGAGATCGCAAAATCCATTGCTCTCGGAGCCAGTGCGGCAAGTGCAGCCCTGCCTTTTGTAGGCCCTGCCCTTGAAGGAAAAGAATCGGTTGTCAGAGTCCTTTCCCGCATGCTGGATGAACTCAGGATTTCGATGTTTCTCTGCGGCTGTGCAAACATACAGGACCTGCGTAATGCACCTGTGGTTGTTACTGGCTGGACTCTTGAGTATTTAGGGCAACGTGGCTTTAACGTAAAAGACTATGCCATAGCAGGAGACTCGTTCTGAATCCGGCCGCAGAATTCGGTTTACTTGTACCTGTAATCTGTATTAAGATCTAATCTTTATTAAAATTCGGATAATAGCGGTAAGATATAATAGCAGATATGTTAATTAGAAGGGTCGTTCTACAACAATATTTATACATAATATGAAGGTAATGTTCGGGAATAAATCGTTGATATAAACAAGCGGTGTTGATATAAACAAGTGGTCCGTATTCCGAATCCTGGAAAACTGACTCAGGATCATACGGACAAACATAGGATTCACCTGAATGATCTGGAACTAGAGCAATTTTACACTGGATCTGCTTCAGGTTCATAAACTACAAGATATATTATTTGTTGTAAAATCAATGAAATTCAGGAATTAGTTTCATAGAATTACTGTAAAATTCATTAAATTAAGGAATTATTTCACAGTTATTCAGGCTGAAATTGTTTAGTATGAAGCGATTTCATTACAGAAAATAGAAAAATTATGATAATTGTAGAATCAGGAACTTTCTGATGAGGTTAGAATCACCTGAAAGATTATCATGATAGAAACTATCCAGATGAGAATGGATTGATGAGAAGCAGATGGGATAGAATCAAAATAGATTAGAATAAATTAGAATATATCAGAATAAGTCATGATAACTCAGAATAGGTCATAATAATTTAGAAGAAATTAAAATAAGTCATGATAACTCAGAATAGGTTGTAATGACTCAAAATCGATCATAATAACTCAAAATCGATTCTAATAACTTAGAATAGACCATAATAAGTTATGATAACTCAGAATAGGCCATAATAGCATAGAATAGGCCAGATGAATCAAGCCAGGAATTAATTAGAATAGGCCATAATAACTCAGAATAGGTTAGAGTGGATTGAATCAAGCCAGGAATTAATTAGAATCAACCAGAATAAAGCCATGAATAAACCAAAAAACCAGGTATAAAAAGCCCCAATACTAAAACCAGGAATAAAAAAGCCCCAGTTATAGCAAAACAGGTTGCTGAATAAGCTCTAGAAGAATCTGCTAAAATCGAAAAGCGGATATTTTCAAAGCCTTTAAAGGCGGAAATCTAACTTTACAGGATTGAGAAAATCAGGTTCTTAAGAAATACTAACCAGTAAGAGAAGAGCATGTAAAAGCTCCTGTTAATTTAAATAATAGCAGATTTTGTTTGATCTGAAAGGGTAGAATCCTTTAAAGAAATGTGTATCTAAAGAATAGGGAATTTAAAAGGCATTCCCGGGGCAATTCTGGAACGTGCTTAACAGGCATTTGAGTATCTGGTATAAACCAGATATATTAAAATAGAATTCTTCTGCAAGAGATGTAGCCTGATTCGTCTCATCGGGGGTGGAGTTCTTCCTGCAACAGAGCTGGATATGGCTGCTCTAAGGCTAATTCTGTGTTAGATTCTGCGTTAGATTCTATGCTATGCTGTACCATTCACATCGCAGCTATCATTTTAAGGTCATCACCTGATCCATTTTCTGAGGATTGGGGTTCACAAGGATAAAAAAATAAATAAGAGGTAAAAATATGACTGAAATAGGAATTGTTGCAGTCGGCGGTTACAATGAGATGGGCCGTAACATGACTGCAGTTATTGTAGGCGAAGATATCATCATTCTGGATATGGGGCTTCGTCTCGACAGGGTTCAGATCCATGAGGATGTCGAAATTGATAAAATGCATTCTCTCGAACTTATCGAGATGGGAGCAATTCCTGATGATACTATTATGAAAGAAATCAATGGAACTGTCCGGGCAATTGTCTGTACTCACGGGCACCTTGACCATATAGGTGCAATTCCGAAACTTGCCCACCGGTATAATGCTCCAATCATTTCTACACCGTATACAACGGCCCTTATAAAACAGCAGATCGAGGCCGAACGCAAGTTTGAGGTTTGCAACAGGGTTATTCCGTTGAATGCAGGTGGAACTTACCAGGTTACCGAAGATATTTCCATCGAATTCATTAATGTCCAGCATAGTATAATTGACTGTGTGCTTGCAGCAGTTCACACCCCAATTGGAGCGGTCCTTTATGCCTGCGACTTTAAGCTGGACCGCACTCCGACAATGGGTGAAGCTCCTGATTTCGAGCGTCTTAAAACCCTCGGGAGGGAAGGAGTTGTTGCAATGATTGTAGAGAGCACGAATGCCGGGCGTTCGGGGAAAACTCCGTCGGAACAGATCGCAAAGGATATGGTCAGGGACGTACTGCTTGGAACAGAAGAGTCAGAAGTAGGAATGGTTATTACCACCTTTGCCTCCCACATTCCCAGACTAAAAGCAATTATTGAAGCTGCTGGAGAAATGGGCAGGATTCCTGTTCTCCTGGGGCGTTCAATGGAACGTTATGTCGGGGCTGCTAGAGACCTTGGCTATCTGGAACTGCCTTCCAATGTAGAGATGCACGGCCAGAGAAAGGATGTAGATAGAGCTCTCAAACGTATTATCCAGGAAGGAAAGAATAAGTACCTTCCAATCGTCACCGGGCACCAGGGTGAACCAGGTTCCATACTTGTGCGCATTGCAAATGGGGAAACTCCGTATACAATTGAGCCAGGAGATAGGGTTATTTTCTCTGCAAATGTGATCCCGAGCCCAATGACTCAGGCTAACCGCTATGCCCTTGAGACCAAGCTCAAGATGCGGGGCGCCAGGATTTATGACAACGTGCATGTGTCAGGACATGCATACAGGGAAGACCATTGGGAACTCCTGCGTATGGTAAATCCTGAACATGTGATCCCTGCCCATGGGGATATGGAGATGCACGGACACTACATCGAGATGGCGGAAGATGCCGGGTATGTACTTGGAGATACAGTACACCTTCTCAGAAACGGTGAAGTGTTATATATAGAAGAATAACTCTATAGGAAATCATTCCGTACCTCGTGATATTTATGACGTTAGTTGATGAGATCAAAAAAAGAAGTGTCCATGTTGACGCCGCAATTGATGAACTGCTTCCGGTAGCCCATCCAGAGGAGTTGTATAAAGCCTCTCGCTACCTGGTAGATTCAGGAGGAAAGCGCCTCCGTCCCGCAGTTCTTATTCTGGCAGCTGAAGCTACAGGCTCTGACCTCAAGTCTGTCTTACCTGCAGCGGTGGCCGTGGAACTTGTACATAATTTCACTCTGATCCATGATGACATAATGGATAAGGATGATATTCGCAGAGGGAGACCTGCAGTCCATATGATATGGGGTGAAGCTGGAGCAATTCTTGCAGGTGATACACTTTATTCCAAAGCCTTTTCGATTTTGTCAAAAGTCCAAAATGAGCCTTCAAGAATTTTAACATGTATGGACGTTCTTTCAAAAACCTGTACCGAAATCTGTGAAGGCCAGTGGCTTGACATGGATTTCGAAAAAAGGGAAAAGGTTAGTAAAGCTGAATATATTGAGATGGTGGAAAAAAAGACCTCAGTCCTTTATGCAGCTGCAGCCAAGATTGGGGCTCTTCTTGGAGGAGCTTCTGATGAGATTGCTGAAGCCTTATCCGAGTATGGGCGCCTTATAGGGATCGGGTTCCAGATGTATGACGATGTTCTGGATATGGTCACCCCAGAGGAAGTTCTCGGTAAGGTAAGAGGCAGCGACCTTATGGAAGGAAAACATACCCTTATTGTAATCGACGCTTTCGAAAAAGGTGTGAAACTGGACATTTTCGGAAAAGGGGAAGCTACTCAGGAAGAAACTGACGAAGCCGTCCAGATTTTAACCGAATGCGGATCAATTGATTATGTAAAGGACCTTGCAATTTCATATATCAACGAAGGCAAAGCAAAACTGGACGCTCTGCGGGACTGCCCGGAAAAGGAGCTTCTCCTTCAGATTGCTGATTATATGATCTCAAGGAACTACTGAAAGCCACCCAAACAACAGGAGGCTTCAGAGAAGGTTGCGGCTAATTGAGGCCGCAATAACTTATATTTTTCATAACTTTTTTATTGACGAGTTCATCCCGAAATCAATTTTACTCTCAAAACCAGTAAAGTTTCAGAACTATTTTCTGTGATCTGAAACTTGATTGGTGATTCGAAATACAGTATCCTGAAAAGCAGTATTAAATTTTGGTTTTAGTTTATTATAGGCATGAAACTTTAAATTAACTTTCCTGATTACAAAAGAGCTATGATTGACTTGAAATCTTTTACGTCAAACAATTTTTCGCTTGAATTCAATTTTTGATATGATTTATTTAATATAATTTATGCTATTACTATGTGATGGAGTTTGGGAATAGAGATGGGGTATCATCGAAAAGAAAAGAATTTCCTGGGGGTTGCTGATTCTTCTTCGAATCAATGTGCTTGGGGGAGCATAAATTCGGAGAGACTGTATTGGGGGATACAGTAGATACAGCACCCTGGGCTTCTTCTTGCATTACATATTCAAAAGACACTTTAAAAAAAGGTTGTAAAGGAGAGTTTGTTTATCAAAAAATTCATCTCTTAGTGGCCCAGGACCCATTACATAGTCTTTTTTTAAAATCTTGATAGCATCCTGATAGTTAATCTTTATAGCTAATTTTTATGCTAGATAGAATTTTTATTCAATTTGCACCCCTCAAAGCGCAAGTTATTTATATTATAAAGAGGAAATAGGAATCCGTGTTCCTGTAAAGAAAAAGGGAATAAAACTTAGAATAAAGGAGAATCAGTTAATGAATAAAATGACAGAGAAGAAGCTTTCAAAGCAAATTTCACAAGGATCTTTGTTTGGGAATGGGATGCTTTTAACCTCTGAAGAAATATACAATAGATGTTGGGGCCATTCATACAATACTCATCAAAACTTAACAACAAATTGGAAAAGAGGCACATGTTAAAAATTAGTGGATGAGTAACCTTTAGACAGCCTTCAGAAAATCATCTACGTATAGATAAAAGCCAACCTGAAAATAGCGAAACCACAAAATGGGGTATAAAATGGAATACGAACTCGAAGAAGTAGAAAGAGATTACATCATGTTTAGAAAAGAAATGGGAGAAGAATAAACTCGAAAGAGTAAACTACCTCTCAATAGTCTACCAACATATCAGACAACCTCCAAAAAACAACCTCCATAAAAAACCTTCATAGAAACCCTCCATAAAAAACCTCCATAAAAACCTCCATAAAAAACCTCCATAAAAACAATCCAAACAAATAATCTGCAAAAATATCTAAAGACTTGCGTGAGTTCGTCACAAAACTTGACAATCGTTCAAAATTCAAGGCTCAGAAAACCAATTTTGAGTTTTGTGATGAGCTCAAAACTAAAATAAAAATATAAGGAGTTTTATTCATGAAACATTTAAAAATATGCCCAAAATGCCACGCTAAACTGAAACTGCGCTCAGACGGCGAGATCCAGTACTGTAGTATTTGCAAGTATTGGACAAAAGTAGGTACTGCAAGACTCGATTCAATAATGATTTTTGGATGAGGAATTTACATGAAGCTCGACGTAAAATGACAGCATTAACCCTCAAAAAAAGGTTACACAGTAATATTTTTTAATGAGATGCTTCTAAGAATAAGGATTGCCAGTAAAGAATTTTTCAGACATTATAGAAAACGCAGTTAAAATTTCCAAGAAAGGATTTACAAAAAAGAGTAATATAGACAGGATGAATCCTGCCTCTTTTTAAATTAACATTGAAGTAAAAACTTTTACTTTCTTGACTCAATTGTGCTCTGTGCAGCTACGAGTCTTGCAATCGGAACTCTGTAAGGAGAGCAGCTTACATAGTTAAGGCCTATTTCATGGGCGAAGTGAATAGATCTTGGCTCTCCGCCATGTTCTCCGCAGATACCCATTTTGAGATCGGGTTTGACTGAGCGGCCTTTTGATATACCGATTTTCATGATCTCGCCAACGCCTTCCTGGTCCAGGACTGCAAACGGATCGTGCTCAAGAATTCCTGCTTTCTGGTAGATAGGCACGAATTTGGACACATCATCACGGCTGAACCCGAAGGTTGTCTGAGTCAGGTCGTTTGTCCCGAAGGAGAAGAAATCGGCTTCCTGGGCAATCTGGTCTGCGACAATTGCGGCTCTGGGCAGTTCGATCATTGTTCCTACTTTGTAATCGATCTTTACGCCTTTCTCAGCCATGACGGTCTCTGCCATCTTGCAGACTTCTTCCCTGGTAATGGAAAGCTCTTTTACAAGGCCCACGAGCGGAATCATGATTTCAGGAACGATCTGCATACCCTCGTTTGTAAGTTCACAGGCTGCTTCCATGATTGCACGGACCTGCATATCATAGATTTCCGGATAGGTTATTCCGAGCCTGCATCCCCTGTGGCCAAGCATAGGGTTGAGTTCTTTGAGGGAAACAACACGCTTGATGACCTTCTTTACCTCATCGATCTTTCCGCAGTCTCCTGAAACTTCGAGCTCCCTGAGCTTTGTATCGAGCTCTTCCTTGTCAGGAAGGAACTCGTGGAGAGGTGGATCAAGCAGCCTGATAGTAACAGGTAGGCCTTCCATGCTGCGGAAGATTCCAAGGAAGTCTTCCTTCTGCATAGGAAGTAATTTTTTGAGGGCTTTCTTCCTGGACTTTTCGTCTTCGGCCATGATCATTTCCCTTACTGCAGGAATCCTATCTTCCCCGAAGAACATATGTTCAGTTCTGCAAAGTCCTATTCCTTCAGCCCCAAGTTCACGGGCAAGGCCTGCATCTGCCGGATTGTCTGCGTTTGTTCTCACTCCGAGAGTCCTGATATCATCAGCCCAGAGAAGAATCTTCTTCAGATCATCACTAATTTCAGCATCGATCAGCTCGACTTTCCCGATGATTACGCTGCCTGTACTTCCATCAATGGTAACATAGTCATGTTCCTTGATAGTGTGACCATTTACCATGAAGAGGCCGCTCTTTATATCAATAGAGATATCTCCACAACCTACAACACAGGGCTTACCCATGCCTCTTCCAACGACTGCGGCATGAGAGGTCATTCCACCGCGCACTGTAAGGACACCCTGGGCAGCTGCCATTCCTCCGATATCTTCAGGGGAAGTTTCGGTCCGGACGAGAATTGTCTTTTCTCCTTTCTCAGCCATTTCCTCGGCTGCTTCGGCAGTAAATACAACTTTTCCAACAGCAGCTCCGGGTGATGCAGGAAGTCCCTTTGCGATTACTTCCAGTTTTGCATTGGGGTCAATTCTGGGGTGAAGGAGCAGGTCAATGTGTTCGGCTTTAACCCTTGTGACTGCGGTTTCCTTATCAATCAGCCCTTCTGCTACCATGTCAGTTGCTAACTTTACGGCGGAGGCAGCTGTACGTTTCCCAGTCCTGGTCTGCAGCATGTAGAGTTTTCCTTCCTGGATAGTAAACTCTATGTCCTGCATGTCTTTGAAGTGGTCTTCGAGCTTCCCACAGATATCAACAAGCTGATTGTAGGCTTCAGGGATCTTATTCCCAAGAGTATCAATAAAGTCTGGAGTTCGGATGCCTGCAACAACATCTTCGCCCTGTGCGTTGATAAGGTACTCTCCGAAGAACTTCTTTTCTCCTGTAGACGGGTTTCTTGTAAAAGCAACTCCTGTGCCTGAGGTATTGCCTCTGTTCCCGTAAACCATGGTCTGTACATTGACCGCTGTGCCCCAGCTGTCATCGATTTCGTTAAGCTTTCTGTAAGTGATAGCCCTTGGATTGTTCCAGGAATCAAAAACAGCATCAATTGCCATCTGGAGCTGGACTTTCGGATCCTGGGGGAAATCAAATCCTTTTTCGAGTTTAATTACTCCCTTGAACCTTTCAGCCAGATCTTTCAGTGCTTTTGCATCGAGATCGGTGTCAGATTCGACTTTAAGTTCTTTTTTCTTGTCCTCAATAAGAGACTCGAACTTGTCGAAGTCAATTCCCAGAACTACATCTCCAAACATGGAGATAAATCTGCGGTAACAATCGTAAGCGAACCTTTCGTCATTGACCTTATTTGCGAGTCCGAGAACAGATTTGTCCGTGAGCCCAAGGTTAAGAACGGTATCCATCATCCCCGGCATGGACACCCTGGCACCGGACCTTACAGAAACAAGCAGTGGATCTTCTGGGTCCCCCAGCTTTTTGTTGTTTAAGGTCTCGAGCTTATCGATCGCTTCTTCAACCTGTTCGAGTACTTCGTCAGAATATTTTTTACCTTTCAGATAAAGTACACAAACTTCGGTTGTTATCGTAAAACCTGGTGGTACGGGAATTCCGAGGTTTGCCATTTCGGCCAGGCCTGCGCCCTTACCTCCAAGTAAGTCTCTCATGCTAGCTTTGCCATCAGTTACATCCTTTCCAAAAAAATATACGAACTTGGACAATGAGTCTCCTCCTTAGAATGAGATCATTAATCGGAGTTAGTTGACTATAATGACCATAATTATGGTCTGATTGCTGCCAACAATGTCCATTTAATATATAAGGTTGTGGTTTCCCTCTCCTAGTTCTTATATTCTACTATATTAAATTAGTTGAAACCAACATATAATATAGTTCTTGCGATATCTTTATATATAATGAACATAGACTACATATGCTTTTCAGTTTACAATATGTAGCCGTATTTATGGCTGACAGAAAAACATGCTCAAAGCCAGGAGATTTTTGCCCTGAGCTGGAGAAAATAGCTATTAAATATTCGTGGCTGATATGAAACGACTCGGTAAAGTGCTGCACAGAACAGGTGTTAAAAACCTGATAATTAGAGGGGATGAGGTAAAACCCGAGAATGTCTCAGATGGTTTTCCTAAATTGAATTCGGTCGTTGTAGATAAGGCCCTGAATCGGATTGGTACGATCGTAAGTGTTTTCGGACCTGTAGGTCATCCATATTTTTTAGTGAAGGGTTTTAAACGAACTCCGGATTCAGAATTTCGAGCTCTTATTAATGAAAGAGTCTATATTCGGTGAAAGCTCTTACATGAATATGCACTTGAATTCTATATTATGGTTAAACATTAACTAGATTATATATTTTTTGCTAGTTACAGCCGTGATTTTTCTTATCCTGCCTTTTAGATATCTACTGTAATTTCAGTGGTGCAGCCAAAAATACCGGAAATATACACATATGATTGTTTTAGTTTGTAAGGTGATATGATATGGTAGAAGTCGAAAGAGTTCGCTATTCGGACACTCTTGAAAGAGAAAAAATACGTGCCATGATCAAAGCTCGCAAAGAGAAGCAAAAGGAGCAAAGTTTTGAGAAGGAAAAGGCCGTGTGTCCAGAATGCGGCAGCAGAAACCTCGTCCACGACTATGAGCGAGCCGAACTCGTGTGTGGGGACTGCGGACTTGTCATTGATGCCGATTTTGTGGATGAAGGCCCAGAATGGCGAGCTTTCGATCATGATCAACGTATGAAGCGTTCCCGTGTGGGTGCGCCCATGACATACACAATCCACGACAAAGGGCTCTCCACAATGATTGACTGGAGGAACCGCGACTCCTATGGAAAGTCAATCTCTTCTAAAAATCGTGCTCAGCTCTATCGTTTAAGAAAATGGCAGCGTAGAATCCGTGTAAGTAACGCAACTGAAAGAAACCTTGCATTTGCACTATCTGAACTGGACAGAATGGCTTCTGCTCTCGGTCTTCCGAGAACTGTGCGGGAAACCGCAGCTGTCGTCTACAGAAAAGCTGTGGACAAGAACCTTATCCGTGGAAGAAGCATTGAAGGTGTTGCCGCAGCCGCTCTTTATGCTGCTTGCCGCCAGTGCAGCGTCCCAAGGACTCTTGATGAAATAGAAGAGGTGTCCAGGGTCAGCCGGAAAGAAATCGGAAGAACCTACCGCTTTATTTCCAGAGAACTCGCATTAAAGCTCATGCCCACATCTCCTATCGACTATGTCCCAAGGTTCTGTTCAGGTCTTAACCTTAAAGGGGAAGTCCAGTCCAAGAGCGTTGAGATCCTGAGGCAGGCTTCCGAAAAGGAACTCACAAGCGGGAGGGGCCCCACAGGAGTTGCTGCAGCTGCAATTTATATTGCGTCCATTCTCTGTGGGGAGCGGAGAACTCAGCGGGAAGTTGCGGATGTAGCCGGGGTTACAGAAGTTACTATCCGAAACAGATACAAAGAGCTTGCAGAAGAACTGGATATAGAGATTATTCTCTAAACCAAGCCTTTTCAAAAAAGGCTTGAGCGAAAACCCCAAGAAACGGCGTGATCACAACCCTTTTGAAAAAAGGCTTGACCGAAAAACCAAGCAATGACGTAACTGAAGTAACGGTTATGGCTTGATGATTTGAGATACTGAAATTATCTCTAAATTTCCTTATTTTTCTTTTGCCAGCAATTTTTCTCTTTTATTTAGAGAAACGACCTATTTTTTACTGGTTTTGTTTACTCAAGTCATTTATCCGGATCTTTCCGCTTGCGAAGGTTTATTTTCAAAAAGAAATCTTATTAAACGTTAAAATTTTTGATCCATAATGCTAACAATTGAAGTTTTTGAAGCTCTTCTTTTAGGTTTCTCTGTAGGCCTTACAGGCGCGCTCGTTCCAGGCCCGATGCTTTTTGCAACTATAGAGATTTCGCTGAAGAAAGGCTGGCTTGCAGGCCCACAGGTAGTATTCGGGCATATGCTCGTGGAGGCTGTGCTCTATGTGCTGATCCTCTTAGGGGCTGCTTCGTTCGTCGACAGTGGTATAATTTCCATAATTTTTCTTATAGGGGGGCTTTCACTTCTGGTATTTGGACTTTTTACCTTAAAGGAAGCACAAGCTACGGATTCTTCGGCTCTGATTTCTCAGGACTCCTCAGGCTTGAAGCTGGTTTCCAACCCTATCTTGATAGGCCTGGTTACTTCAGTTTCGAACCCGTACTTCTGGATCTGGTGGCTGACCGCTGGCGGTGCCCTCGTACTTAAGGAATATGAACTGAGAATTATAATTGCAATGGCTTATATGTTCGGGCACTGGGCTGCAGACCTGGGATGGTTTACTGCCATATCCGGCTCATTCGGACGTGGTAAAACTCTTTTTTCCCAAAAAATGCATAGACATATTCTCTATACCTGCGGGGTATTCCTGGTAGTTTTTGGGTTGTACTTCATGCTGAATTACAATCATTCGATTCATTTATCCTGAACACGGGCTATGGATAGCTTAATAACAAAAGGATAACCTTAGGCTTCCAAAAGGCGATTTTCCATGAAACGGCAGTGCATAAAAGTTCCTAAAAAGAAAGGAGAACCTGTAAGAAGAAGGCTCCTTGAGCTTGAAATTCTGGATAATTCCGTGAAAATAAGCGCAGATGAGGCATTTCTTTATCTTCCCCTGACCAGAGAACCTGCTTCTGACGAGCTGGAAAGTTTTTCTAACGAAATTGAGCTTCTTGAGTTCGATTTCAAGCCCCAGGAAAAGAAACCTGTTCCAGAAGACCTTCTTGGTTTCAGCCCTGCTTATGAAGTTATAGGAGATATCGCCCTGCTGGAAGACCCTGAACTTGACAAAGAGAAAGCCTCAAGAATTGCCGACGCCCTCCTTCAGACTCATTCGAATATAAAAACGGTGCTCAAGCCTCTTACGCCTGTTATTGGGGAATTTCGGGTAAGGGAATTTGAGGTCGTTGCAGGCGAGCCGAGGACCGAAACTATTCACAGGGAATACGGCTGCCGCTACAAAGTCGACCTTTCACGGGCTTATTTTACTCCCCGACTTTCGACAGAGCGCTCAAGAATTCTTTTCCAGGTTAAGGAAGGAGACACCATTGTTGATATGTTTGCAGGCGTCGGCCCTTATAGCATCCTGATCGCAAAGAGCAAAAAGCCTTCAAAAGTCCTGGCAATCGACAAAAATCCGGACGCTGTGCGTTATCTCAGGGAAAATATAATTCTTAACTCCGCGAAAAACATCGAAGCAATCGAAGGCGATGCGCGGGAAGAAGCAAAAAAGTTTGCAGGCACTGCCGACCATGCGATTATGAATTTGCCTCATAGTGCTTTTGAGTTTCTTGACTCTGCAGTTCTCCTGACAAAGCCCGGCGGAATTATCCATTATTACGGAATTACTCCTGAAGACGACCTATTCGAAAGCTCTATAAAACTCATAAAGGAAGCTGCGGAAAAAGCAGGTAGGAAAATAGAGGTTCTGGAAAAAAGAGTAGTCAGATCGTATGCCCCTCACCAGTATAATATCTGTATAGAAGCCAGGATTGTTTAAAGGATGATAGGATTATTTTAAGGGATGACAGAATTATTAAAGTAAGCTAAAACCTTAAAAAGGTGTCCGCGTTATTTAAATAATATCAGGCAAGATTATTCAGATGTTGCAAAGCATTGCAAAAGCAAATAGCTCCGCCCGAGCGAAATAATTAAATTCTTGATCTATATATTAGGTCTGCTTATTCTTTCTATGCATCTGCCGTCGTGGCTTAGCGGTATAGCGGCTGATTCGTAATCAGCAGGTCGAGGGTTCAAGTCCCCCCGGCGGCTCTTTGTTTTTTGGGTACAAAATACTCTGCTGCATTCGTGGCAGATATATTTTCGAACTTTTTTATCCTTAATTTGAAAGTTACTGTTTCCCATGATATATCGTTTTCTAGAAATACCACAGAATTTGAAAGAAATGATTCAATATAAAAACAAATTGAATAAAGAAAAAGAGAAAAGCACCATTTTGAGGTGCTTAAGTTTGTGTTTAGAACCGTACTTCCTTGTCGCAGATAAGTTGATTTGTCTGAACATCGATGACTTTGATGTTGACAGTATCACCAGAAACTATTGCATGATCTGTTCCACCTGTGCTATCTTGAAGTGCCGTTGTATCGTCAGAAGCTTTTATCAATTTGAGTATCTTTACATCACCAACGTTCATATTTCCAAGACCATCGTCGTCAGTAGTAATATCATCGGTTCCAAGACCATCAGCATTAATCTCAACAGATCCACCACCATTAACAGATGCTGTGACTTTTGTTACTGCATCATCTTCAAAATGAATTGGATCTCCACCAAGGTGCTCAATTTTTATAGATGCTACACTACTACTAACGCCAGCTCCTTTAATATCGAGGCTCGCCTGCGGTGCAGATTCTGTAGTTCCCTTACTGAATACAGAAGATCCGATTGCGGCGGCGAGGATGACGGTTATTGCAACCATCAAAATGACACCGATAACCGGGGAAACTGCTTTATCGTCTTTTCTAAACAATTTCTTGAAATCCATATGTTTCTCCCTCCTGGTTAAACGTATTCGGACAGGAAAGCCCGCCAGATACCTTTAACACCTGAAATATAGAGTTAACAATACTAATTTATTTCAACTTTATGCCATTTTACTTTTTATAAATATTTAAACTTTTGCTGAATGTAATAAAGAGTTATTTGGATCCACCCACCCAATTAGTTCAGCAAGATATCTATTAGCAGTTCTAGTTTAATAAATTTTCTTAAACAGTCAAATTAATAAACTAGTAGAAACAGTTTAGAAAGTTGATAATCAGATTTTTAGAAGGTGGTTTCTATCGTGGAGGGTAAAAAGCGTTGGGCATTTTGCCAGGACTGTCGGGGTGTTTCAGAAGTATATGGGCAATTGCTGATGATAGGTATAGTCGTTATAGCTTTTTCTACGATAGCCGTAACCGTATTTTCCGATGAAAATACTGTGAAGCCGGAGCACATTCCGCATACTGACCTGCAAGAAAATTTCAATAGAAGTGCTAAAACTATACAGATCGTCCACAGTGGAGGAGAAGCCATCGATGAGTCAGACATCAAAATAATGGTTAGTGTCGACGGGGAGAATAAAGGTGAGTTTGACAGCGATGACTTCAATGTTAAAAATCCGGATGGAACTTATTCCAGTGACGGTGTTTTCACTCTTGGGGATTGCATAGAAATTGATACTTCGAGCATGGACCTTAAGGCAGGGGATGATATAGACATATTCTTTGTCGATACACCGTCCGAACAGGTGATCCAGAAAGCGGTATTACAGAGATATTCTGGGGAAATACCGACGTGGATTACTCCGCACCCTTATGGTAGTGTTTATAGTAATTCCACAGATGGTGGAGGATGGCAGCCCACCGAGCTGGTTGATGCCATCAATGATAGTATTTATACAAAAACCCCAGTTTTAAAAGACCAATATGTGTATCAAGAGTTCCAATTTGGGATAGATGCGGATGAAATGGGGATTTCCAATCCATTAAACCTGGTTCAATTAAAAATAATATATAGCTCACACGATTGTAGCCCTGATGGGTTCCCACTGTCTGTATATAATGGTTCTGACTGGGTGCAGATAAATTACATTATGAAAGAGAATTATGATTTTACACAATGCGAAGCCGATGGTTTGACTGTCTTTGATATAAGTTCCGCGCCGTATTATGTCAATACTACTGAGAAACTTGAAAAATTGGTAGTCAGGTTTTCAGCCACGGGAAATGCAGCCAGTGATAAGTACTATTGCGTTGACTTCGTAGGGATTCATGTAGAATTTTAATATAAAAATCCAAAGACCAAGGCATGGGAGCTGAAAAAATACAAAAAGATATTCCAGATAAAAATGAGTCCGAAAAAAAGTTTTTTTCCCTTTCGGAATCTGCAACAGCAACTACTATTGGGGCAGTACTATTGCTGGGAATCATATTTTCGGTATTAACCCTTGTATACGTGGAACATGTCCCTGAATGGAAAAGCGATGCCGAATATTCTCATATGGGTGATGTATGTGAGGATATGGCAGAAGTTAAGTCAAAAATAGATATGATGTCAATCATCCTGGCTTCAAACCCCAATTCCCCCAATATTAATTCTTTTAACCCGAGTTCCTCAGTTCCTCAGTTAATCATGACTGTACCTATCCGTATGGGAGGTGGGGATCTCCCCATTATAGGTCCCATAAAATCAAGCGGAAGTCTTGCTGTAAACAAAGAAAACTGTACAATGAGCGTAATAGTAGTAAAGAGTCCTGAAGGTTCTACTAATTATTCTCAATTAATCAACTGTGGCACTATTACTTACAATTCTCAAAACAGATATTATGTGGATCAGAAATTCAGTTACCAAAACGGAGCTTTAATTCTTGACCAGAATCAAATTTCTGACCAGGAAGAGCAATCAGTAATGATGCTCTATCCTTCAATTCGTTTTTCGAAGGCACTAGATACCGAATATGATGTTGCGAAATACAATGTCTCTATAAACGCTGTGAGGGTATTCCAGAAACCCTATGTTCCTGCAGAAGTTATTTCCTCAAATAGAGGATGTTCTCTTCGCCTTATAGGAATCAACTATAGACCTCTGTACGACAGCAGTACAGCTGGAGAAAACTTAACGAGACTGGAACTAACCATTTATACAAAGTATCCCGACGCCTGGAAACAATATTTCCTGAAAGCAATCAAAGACGCAAACATAAACCCCAGCAACGACTGTAAAATTGAACAGGGGGAACAGGATCTTCACACCTCCAGTGGCGAAGAAAAAATGCCTTTCGTGCGTTTGACCTTCCCAAAAGAAAAAACAAGTACAAAGGGTTTGAAAGGACTGTATATCAGTGAAACCGTTGTCAAGGCTGAACCTGGAATTGGCTTGAATTGAAACAGATTAAAAGAAAAGTGATGAAAAGTCAAAAAACAGAACATCAAAAGTCACAAATAAAGGATATAGAAAATGCTCCCGGATGCCTCCTCTGCAGGAAAAAAGACCGAAAAAGAGAAAACAGGACTATTTTCCCGTTTTTTAAAGTCTGAGTCCGCTGCTGCAACAGTTATTATCGCAATATTATTATTGGGACTCGTATTCACGATGATCTCTATAATCAAGCTTGAATACGTCCCAGAGTGGAAAAATGACGCAGAACAGAATCAGGCCTATGAAATATGGGACAGCATGGCAGGGTTAAAAGTAAGGATCGACATACTATCCAGGCTGATGGAATCAAGCAATTATTCTACAAATAGTCTTTCAGCAACCATACCTTTTAATACGGGGGGAGGGGAGATTCCAGTTTTCGAACCTTCAAAATCGAACGGAAAACTTGAGCTAAACACTGAAAGGTGTAAATTGACCATAACGCCGTATAATTCTACTAATCAAACAGGAACTTCCTATTTTCGTGAATGCGGTGGAATAAGCTGTTTTTCGGGTAACAGGCAGTATCCAGACCAGGTCTTCAGGTATGAAAACGGAGCCCTGATCCTTGCAGATAGTAAAAGTTCCACAATGAAACAGTTTCCTGTATTAGCTATCGAAGAAAACGAAACAAAGAACGGCAATTGCACAGTTTCTATCCGTGCAGTCCGGATTTTAGGCGAACCCAATTCCATTTCGTCAAATACCATTATTCCCCTCCGAGTAACAGGATGGGAAGCTATGCCCATATACGATAGCATGAATGACAACGTAAGTATCAACGCTTTTAATCTGACAATTGCCACAAAAAACCCGGAAGCCTGGTATGTGTATTTCAATGAAACTGCACAAGAGAAAGGGCTTGAATACGAGAAAGATTATACTGTTAAATTAGATTCCAACTCCGTACGCTTCTATTTCCTGCCTAATGGCAGTAAAACTCTGGAAAGGCTCTATGTAAGTGAATCGATAATAAGTGCGGAAATCATACCACTTAGATATAGAAATGTAATGAAACTAAATCAATGGTATTCTTTTGATACCGCATCTGATCCTACAATAGAACTGTACCGTCTAAGCGACTGTGGCTCACCAGTTAACCTTTCGGTACAAAATATCACAGACCAGGTTTTGAGTGGATACACTGAAAGTAGCTACGTCACACATGACCTGAAAAATAACCCTTTCGACTCGACATTCGGATTTGATAGTTTTACAGAATTTGAATCCCAGCCAAATTCAGCTAAAATTTTAATAATTTATCGGCTTCCCGATATAAATAATCCTTCATATATGTCTTTTGCAGGCAACTCACTAAATCCAGCATTAACTGAAGGCAATGGAAATAAATGGTATTTATATACAAGGACCATACCAGCAACATCAATAAATGACCCTTCAGATCTAGATTTTTATTTGAGAATTGACGCGGAAACCGGAAAAAAAGTAGACATAGACTACCTCGCAGTCTACCTGAGCTAACGGAAAAGAAAAAGGCATATGGGTACATATCTTCGCCATACACTGAAATAGCGAGAAACTCGATCCATATGCCCGAAAAATACACCACTTCTTATCCTGCGAAAAGAATCCATTCCGACGGCAGAGCCGAAGATGTTAAAGTGCTGCTCGCAAAGGAATGCCCTGTTAAACTATTTCTCAACGGAAAACTCTTTACAACACTTTTTGCCTCCCCGCTCGAACTCAAAGAGCTTGCGGTAGGCCACCTGATCACAGAAGGTGTTATCAGTTTCAGGGAAATTGAAAACGTAGAAGTGGACGGTAGGGCTGTTCACATCCTTACCCGAAAGGAAAAACAGGAAATCAGTACCGAAGACGCTGAAAAAATCGGAAAAGCAAGAAAAACCGAAAAAGAAGAAGAGACCAGCAAAGAAATCTTTGTAGATTTGGACTCAGTTTTTGAGCCGCAAGCCATCTTTGCAGGCACAGAATTCCTGGAATCCGATACATACAAACTTACCCGGGGAACCCATCTGGCAGCCCTTATAGACCGAAGCGGCAAACTTGCTGTACAAATCGTAGACGTCGGCCGGCATAACGCTGTAGATAAAGCCGTAGGAGCTGCCTTTCTTAAAGGCCTTGACCTCTCACAACATTACATGCTCTCGACAGGCCGGCAGCCCGCTTATATGGTCACAAAAGCAGCTCGGGCAGGGATCCCTCTTATCGCCACCAAATCCATGCCCTTTGACTCAGGTGTTGAAGCTGCAAAAAAAGCAAATGTATGCCTCATAGGCCAGCTCAGAAAAGAATCAATGCTCGTGTTTGCCGGCGAATGGCGGGTAAAACTCTAATCATTGTCTAAAAACTGCTGCCTGCAAGCCTTTTCAAAAAAAGACTTGTAGGACCAGGATAACTGGCTATAATTTACACATTTAGCTTCTTCAAAAGCCATGCCATGTTCTGGCCCAAAGTCTGCATGGTTTGAATGCCTTCTTCATCTTTTTCAACATCCCCTTCGGCAAGTCCTATTCCCATATTCCAGTAACTTGATCCCGGGATTATCATCTGGGAAATTGTGAAGAAATGGTTGATTGAGTCAAAAACGTGAATCGAGCCTGCTCTTCTCACTGCAACAACTGCTGCTCCTACTTTATATCTGAACATTTCGTTGTTGGCTTTAGCAACAAAACCTGCCCTATCAATCAGAGCTTTAAGTTCGGGAGTAAGGTCCGCAAAATATGTAGGCGAGGCCAGAATTATACCGTCGGCTTCGAACATCTTTTCAATACATTCGTTGACCATATCTTTGTCAATTACGCATTTTCTGTCTGCATTTTCATAACATTTCCCGCAGGCTATGCAGCCGTGGATACTCTTTCCCCCGATCTGCACAATTTCAGTTTCTATTCCTTCCTTTTCAAGTTCTGCAAGGACATGCTTTATAAGAGCAGACGTATTTCCTTCCTTTCTCGGGCTTCCGTTAAAAGCGACAACTTTCATTTCTTTATGCCTCCAGTAAACTGTATCTACTTTCTACTCTCTACTTTCTACTTTTTACCCTCTACTTTTTACTCTCTACTTTCTATTCATTATCTCTATTCTCATCTCTCTTTTTCTAATTGATTCCCTTTCGGGCTTTTCCCTATCTTCCATGCAGCAATAAATCTGCAACATAAAAAATATTTTTTAGTGAATATTCGCTAGAATTGCCTCTGTTTATCAGGATACATCGGTTTCATCGTCAGAGATTCATGACCAATAAACTCTTTGAAAACAATGTTTATATTTACCTTAGTCCATAAACAGTATAATAAATTTTTAATGGGGGTGGTTAGATGAAAACATCAAAAAATATTCAATTTCTGGTTTATCTTACAATTATGTTAATATTACTTAGCATAATTCCGGAAGTTTCTTTCGCTGCCAAAGATTCTTCTAACGACGGAAAAGGTAATCAAGATAAATATATGCGCGAAGATGCCCGCAATTCATCTAATAATGAAACTGGTGACACAGGCGGCACTGGTAATTTTACGGCGGACAAAGAAAGGCTTCAGAACAATTTCAGTATAAAAGATAGGAACAGGACCTCAGAACAAAAACAAGAAAAAAATCAATTAAGAGAAGAGCTCCAGGTTAATAAGCAAGAATACAAAGAAGCAAAAGGAGAGTTTCTCAAAATCAGGAATCTTGTTCGTGCAGGAAAACTGGACCCTAATTCCAAAGAGACTCTGAATGCCACGAAACTCTACCTTAACTCCAGTATTAACTATATGATAGCTCACCTTTCAAACGTAAAGAGCAATGTGGCTTACTCAAATGGAAATGGAACCGACGAAAAAGCTATCGCTGTCGCTGAAAAGATAAAATTGCTCGAAGCTGAGAAGGCTGAAATTGCAAATGCATCAAGCCAGGAAGAGCTTCTTGTTGTGATCAGGTCTGTTAGTGGAGTATGGAATAATGCCGAGAAAACCAGCATTGAGAGTGCAGGTCAGACTGTCAGTGAGAGAATTGGAGAGTTTATTGAAAAATCTGAAAATCTGTCTAAACAACTTAGAACAGAAGTAGATGACCTGAATGAAACAGGTGTTAACACAACCGACCTTGATACTAAACTCGCCAGTTACAATTTCTATATAAATTCCGCGAAAGAGAATAAAGAAGCTGCAGATGCCATCTATAGTGGTGAGAATGTCACCAGGAAAGATATGGAGAAGGCAAACGGTTATCTTCGTCAATCTCTCAGTGATATCAATGCGGCAAACAATGTAATTAGACAAATTCTCAACGAGCTTAAAGAATACGAGACTGAAAATAGTAAAGAAACTGGAGTCGAAGACAACCAGAAAACTGCACTTAATAATACCGAAAATATGACTGGCACAAATAATTCGAGTATTATTACCGACAGCCCTGAAAGCGGAAAGAATGTTTCCTATGGAAATGGAAAAAGTCATAGTTCAGGGAATGGCGCTGGAACCTTTACTAAAAAATCATAGAACTTGGGAGGCAGAAGATGGTTAAATATGTTCACCTGCTCGTACTGTCAGCTTTAATTGCCTGTCTTGCAGGATCCGGTTGTGTCGGGGACAGTACATCTGAAGTAAAAGAATCAAAAGCAAATCCAGAAGTTGCTGAGGTGCAGAATGGCGAGCCAGCTGAAGATCTTGAGATAGGGCCTACACAGGCTGAAATCCAGAAGCTTGATTCTGAGATAAAAGACCTTGAGGACTTGCTTACGAACGCAAGCCTTGAAGAAGAGATAGTAATTGAAGAGCTATGAAATGAAAAGGGGAGAAGTGAAAATTCTGCTTTAAAGTAGCAAACGTATCCTTTATTGATTTATATTATTAATCTACTATTTTTTGGGGGTAAAATCACTTTCAAGATATATCTCCCAGGGTTTGCTCAAAAAGGAGTTACTGGCATGGAATATAAGACCAAATTATTGATCTTGGTTTTCTCTGCCATAAAAATTTCTCCCTTTCAATTTTAGTCACTATTGAACCAGGTTTAATACTTATTTTCCAAAACGTGTCCAAGAACAGAGTTTCAAGAATTAAATCGGTAAAAACATACCTGGATATTACAACGTTTTTCTGTAGACATTAACCTCAGTTTCTTTTTCAAGGTATTCTGAAAGCAGTGGAAATATTTCTTTAAAATGACTGGAATTTAAATGTTGATCAAGGCTTTTTTCATCTTTCCACTCCTCTAAGAAAGTCAGGACTCCTGAACTCTCCAGTTCCTGATACAGGCCATAATCTATGCAGCCTTCATCTTTTAATGACGCTTCGACAAGGCTTTTGCACAAACCCAGAAATTCCTGAACCTTTTCAGGCTTGACATAATTTTTTGCAACCACTCGTATTGTCAATAAATCACCAGCTTCTTAGCAACAATTATTTTTCCTGAATTTTCAACTTCTCATACTTTCCGTACTTCCCATACATTTCGTACTTTCCGTACTTCCCATACTTTTCGTACTTTCCTGAGTATCTCTGTTGGGGGCCTTGTTTAGGAAAGTATCTTGTATTTTCCGCATCCAATAGATCCGGAAACGCAATTTATTTTTCAAAAAGGTATTAACAGGCAAATTTAGCTTCTTTAAAAGTCTTTTCAAAGATTCAAACCTTTGAATAGCTTTATCTTGCTATTATTCATTTAATAAAGTCTAATTTTATTCTGCTTTCCTCGCAGCTTCATTCTCTTCTCTGACCGTACTTATTGCGGTAGATTTTTGTTTTATCAAACCTGTCCTGAGAGACTGGTTTCTGGCCAGGATAACCTACAGGCACAAGAGCCAGAGGGATGACGTTTTCAGGCAGGTCAAAATTTTTCCGGAAACCTTCAATCCGATCCTTCATCGGATAGATTCCAGTCCAGACTGCTCCAAGCCCTGCGTCGTGAGCTGCAAGCAGGAGGTTCTGGGTAGCTGCCGAGCAGTCCTGAACCCAGTATCCTGGAGCCTTTTCAAGCGTTATATCCCCACAGACAAGAATTGCAAGAGGAGCTTCCCTGCACATACCTGCAAAGGGGCTGAAAGTGGGAATTTCATCAAGGAGCTTCCGGTCATCAATAACAATAAAGATCCAGGGCTGGGCATTGACTGCAGACGGAGCACTCATTGCGGCCCTTAGCAGTTCGGTAACAAGTTCCCTCGGAACGGGCCTGTCAGTGTATTTTCGAATGCTTTGACGAGTGTGGATTGCTTCAAGAGTTTCCATATGAGACCCCTCCTATTCATTCCTGAAAGATCTGGGCGAGAAAATCTCACTCCAGAGTTCTCCCCCCATTTTATTTTTCTTCCCACTTTATCTTACTTTTCTTCCCGCTTAATTTTATTTCTTATTTCTTATTTCTTATTTCTTTATTTCTCGTTTTTGTTTTCTGTTGTACCTTTTTACTTGAACAGGTTAAGACCTGCGTTTTTCGCGTTTTCCATAAGCTCGATATTATCCTTAACCTCTCCCGGAGCGTGATAGCCAACTCCTACGAGGACATCCTTTACTTCTGCCTGCATGACGCCAGAAACTTGTCCTTTGAACTCCTCGTAGACGCCTTTAAAAGCTGCCGGGTCAGGAGCACCCTGAGTTCCTACAATCACGGCTTTTTTCCCGGCAGGGAGACGGGGAGAGAAGTCTGCATTTATAAGGGAGTAGCAGCGGTCAAGGAAAAGCCTCATCTGGCCTGTAAACTGCCCAAAGTAAATTGGAGATCCAAAAACGACTCCATCTGCTGATGCAAGCTCCTCAAATACTTCCGTAAGGTCATCTTCAAGTTTGCACTTGTCATGGCCCTTACAATAGTCGCAGCCCTGGCAGCCTTTGTAGTTCATCTCATTGAGAATAAATGTCCGGGTTTCGGCACCTGCTTCTGCTGCGCCTGCCAGGACCTGCTGGACAAGAATATTCGTATTTCCGTTCTTTCGGGGGCTTCCTACAATACCTATAACTTTCATTCTATTCACGCCTTTTAATTTTTTAAACTAAGCTTAACTTAGATATGACCTGAAATTAGGTCTAACCCGAATTAGGTCTAATCTGAGTTTCATTTTCTTTGAATTTATACTGGATTAATTTTTCAATTGATGCCAGATTTTTCTTTCTTTAAGAAAATGTATTTATTGATATCTGATTTGCAATAACTATACTTATATACTATACATGCAATCCGGATACTAACTAACAAAATGGATACTATGTGAGTATATGGTAAGTCAAATCCGGAATAACAAACATTGCCAGTGTCCTGTGGAAGCAACTCTGGAGGTAATTGGAGGCAAATGGAAGCCTATTATCCTCTGGCAGTTGAGGACAGAAAAACTGCGTTTTTCAGGGCTCCAGCAAAGTATGCAGGGTATTTCACCCAAGATGCTTACGAAACAGCTCAGGGAACTCGAAGAAGACGGGCTTATTCTCAGGGAAATTTATCCTGAAATCCCACCTAGAGTTGAGTATTCACTGACCGAATTCGGAAAGACTGTGCTTCCGGTCCTAGACGCTCTCTGCAAATGGGGAATTGAGTATCTTGGAAGAGAGTGCTTACTGGATGATCAATCGCTTTGTGATAGATCGTGACATAGAGAATAAGTTCAGATAAAGGTCTACAAACAACGCTCACGCAACAAATAAAAGTAAATCCTCTTCCTGCATCTTAATGTTAGTATTGAATTTTAAATGTTAGTATTGAATTCTGCTTTTATCCGGAAAATCTAAAGCATCAGGAAGACCTTAAAGTATTAGGGGAAATCTAAAGTATTAGGGGAAATCTAAAGCATTAGGGAAGACCTGAAGCATTAGGAAGACCTAAAACATTAGAATAGACTGACACTGAGCAAATTTAAAATCGGAAATAATATTTCTTTAATAATATTTTCAGAAACATTGGAACTTTTGAAAGTTAATTTATTAATCATCGGCAGATCAGAAAGTCACTGAATCATTGTAAATCGGGAAATCCCAGGTTAAACGTATGACGCAAAAGAACGGATATATGCGGTATTTTACGAAACAGAGTTGCTACCCTAACCAGGCAGAAGCCATGGAGAAAATCCACTCGTCTCTCCTGAGCGAAAAAATCGTACTCTTTGAAGGGGCATGCGGGACAGGCAAGACTTTAAGTGCACTTGCCCCTGCATTGAGTGTGGGGAAAAAACTCAATAAAGTCGTTATTATAGTCACCAACGTCCATCAGCAGATGGTTCAATTTATAAATGAGGCAAGAGAGATTTCCCGGGGCAACGAAATAAAAACAATCGTTTTCAAGGGCAAGACTTCAATGTGCCCTGAAAATCTTGATTACGAAGAATGCAGGCTCAAAGGGGAAAATACCTATGACCTCCTTGACCTTGAAAGGGAAGTTTCTTCAAAAGAAAAAGAGCTAAAGGATGCCTATGAAAAATACAAAAGGACAAAAGACCCTGCTCTTTATTCCCTGAGAACTGAGCTTGAAAAAGAACTTGAAGAAACTAAGAAAAAAACTCGGGCTTTAAGGAGCAATTCCTGCCCGGAGCTTTATGAAGTACTGAAATTTGAAGGTAGCGAATTTTCCAACTGGCTTTTTTCCGATGTAAGAAGCCCGGAAGAGATCCTTGAGTATGCCGAAGACCGGGATATGTGTGGGTATGAACTGCTGAAAAAAGAACTCAAAAACGCCGAACTTTTAATTTGCAATTTTCATCACGTTCTCAGTGCTGAAATTTTCATGATGCTGCTTAAATGGCTTGAACGCGACCCTGAAGATATTATCCTGATTTTTGACGAGGCGCATAATATTGAGGCATCTGCTCGTTCCCATTCTTCAACAATGCTCTCGGAATTGACTATTGAAAAAGCCCTTTCGGAAGTAGGCGAGACTCCCGAATCTGATAATTCTTTTATGTTAGGTAAAGAAACTGGTTCGGGGGGCGGCATTCCCCTTGACCAGGACTACGCAGCTCGACTATATGCGAAAAAGCTGTTTACCTGCCTCCTTGCCGCTCTCAGGGACACATATGATGCGAAATTGAAGTTCGGGGAAAGGAACAGGCTTGGAAAGCACTGGCAGGACATTCAGATCAGCGACCCTTATGAACGCTTTGACATCCTGAAAGCTCGCTTTTTACGGGAAGCAGTAAAGGAAGGTTTTGCGGATGAAGAAAAGGTCCTTACCCGTCTGCGGGAGATTGGCGAGTTTGGAGGAAGGCTGGAAGAGGTCTATGCGGAAAATTACAAAAAAGGGCTCCTTACAGTTCCAAAACGTTCCCAGATCAGGTATGTTGCAGACTTTTTATCCTCTTACCTCGTGCTTTCGGACAGGCAAAACTATTATCCAATTCTGAACGTGCGCAGGGATTTCAAAAGCGATAGAATTGCCAGCAGGATTGAGCTTTTCACATGCATCCCTAAAAATGTGACTCAGCCTCTGTTTGATTCCATTTATGCGGCAGTACTCATGTCGGCTACACTCCGGCCCTTCGAAATGATAAAATCCACACTTGGAATCTCAAGAGAAGTGGAAGAAATTTCCTATGGCACGACATTTCCCAGGGAAAGGAGGCTTACCCTTGCGGTTTCCATCCCTCCGCTTTTTGCAAAGAACCGTGACAGCCCGGAAACGCTTGAAAACATTAAAGAAGCTCTGCTTGCAGCTACTGTTGCATCGCCAGGGAACGTGATTATTTACTTCCAGAGCTATGCTGAAGCACTCCGCTATACCAAACTCCTTGAGCCTGAACTTTCTATTCCTATTTTCCTTGACGAAACAGGGGTTTCAGCCCAGGAAATCCGAAAGGAGTTTTTCAAAATAGGAGAGCAGGGAGGAAAAGCCTTACTTATAACCTATCTCTGGGGAACATTGAGTGAAGGTGTTGATTTCAGAGATTCCAGGGGCAGGACCGTGATTATAGTGGGAATCGGATATCCGGCCCTAAACGACAGAATTAAGGCTGTAGAGTCTGCTTATGATGCGGTTTTCGGCTGTGGGGAAGGCTGGGAGTTTGCAGTCCAGGTGCCTACAATCAGGAAAGTTAGACAGGCAATGGGAAGAGTGGTACGTTCTCCAGACGACTATGGAGTAAGGATTCTCCTTGATTCCCGCTACCAGGGCTCCCAGGTACGTAAACTCGGCAAATTTTCGGTTTTTGATTATTTCCCACCTGAAGAAAAAAGAGAGTTTATTGACATTGCGCCCAGGGATGTGGGAAGTAGTGTGGAAGAATTTTTTGCACACGTCACGCCAAATAATCTCACAAAAAATGAGTCGGAATCCCAGACTTCAAATCGTGTGGACTTTGGAAGCCTTGCTGAAAAGCTTTGAGATCCGATGAGTTATTAATAAAAGTTAAACTGTTAGAGGTAACTGTTTGAACTATTAAATGTTTGAACTATTAACTGTTTGAACTATTAACTGTTTGAACTGTTTAATATGTCAAACCTATTTGGAACCCAACCATACCATATAATAAAAAAGAGTTGCCTGTAGTTTATATTTAAACTTCAGGCACTAAATTACTTAGTGAACAGGTTTTGTCCAACCTGTTTTCATGAAACTTTTACTTACGATATTTTTTCTTATGTCACTTTTTCTTATGTTACTTTTTCTTATGTTACTTTTATATAATTGACTCTGGTCTTCGTACCAGTACCGGCTGCGTTACTTGCCTTAAGTGTTACTGAATAGTTTCCTGCTTTTGAATAAGTGTGCCTTGGTTTTTGTAATGTTGAATAGTTTCCATCTCCAAAATTCCAGTTCCAGGCAGTAGGGGTGTTTGTACTTGCGTCGGTAAATGTGACAGTAAGAGGAGCTGTTCCTGAAGTTCGTGATCCCCAGAAACTTACAACAGGTATTGTTGCATTTGTTGTACTGTTTGCTGTCACTTTTATGTAACTGGATTTCGTTGTCGTATTACTGCCTGCAGAGTTACTTACTGTAAGCGTTACACCGTAACTTCCTGCTGTCAAATATGTATGTACAGGGTTCTGGACTGTTGAACTGGTTCCGTCTCCAAAATTCCAGTTCCATGCTGTTGGCGAACCTGTACTGCTGTCAGTAAAGGTTACACTCAGAGGTGTACTTCCAGAAGTTGGAGATGCCGAAAACGCAGCAATCGGGGCCTGCGAAGACGTTCCTGTTACTATTATATAATTCCATTTTGATAATGTGGAATTTCCTGCAGCATTGGTCGCTGTCAGCTTTACTATGTAATTTCCTGCTGTCGAATACGTATGCTTCGGGTTCTGTACTGTTGAAAAGGTCCCATCTCCGAAACTCCAGTTCCAGGCAGTAGGAGAGCCTGAAGTACTATCCTTAAAAGTCACGCTCAGCGGCGCATTCCCTGTTCTCGGAGACCCCCAGAAACTTACAACCGGCTTTGACGCTGTTGTTCCTACCGTTATATAGCCAGTTTTTGTTACAGTATTATTGCCTGCAGAGTTGCTTACTGTAAGTGCCACCGTATAGTTCCCTTGAGTAGAATAAGTGTGTGCCGGGTTCTGTTCGGTTGAAGTGGCTCCGTCCCCGAAACTCCACTTCCATGAAGTGGGCGAACCTGTACTGCTGTCAGTAAATATTACACTCAAAGGCGCGTTTCCTGATGTAGGGGATGCCGAAAACGTAGCAATTGGCTTTAACGTATTGGATTTAGAAGTTACTAGAGGAAGGTTGTCAGAATAGATGCTGCCTGTTATATTCTTATATGCAGAATCGGAAATTCCGTCTCCATCGCTATCTACTGCAGTATTGGAAAATCCTGTACCATCAGGTTTTCCCCAGAAATTGCCTCCTATGTAAGGGCCGCCCACAATATTAGTGCCTGCGGTTTTTTTGGTATTATAGGTATTTCCGATCCCATTTCTAATAGTCATATTAGTGTCATTGAAGTAATTGTTGTAAATCTGATTAGTGTCGCTTCTGGGACATACATAAAGCCCATAAACACTATTGTCTTGAATGGTATTGCCTGAGAGTGTGTTGCCGTCGGAGTTGCCAATATGAATACCGCGGCCATTATTAAGGGCCGTATTTCCTGAAATGGTATTGTCTGTAGCAGTCCCAAGTACAATTCCATATTGTAGATTATTTGTAGCCGTGTTCTTTGACAGYTTRTCCCCTTTRGAACGCAGGAGATAGATTCCATAACAATTGCTCAAAAGTTTGTTATTCTCGATTACGCAGTTACTGCAYGAAGAWAGACAGATTCCTGAATAGCCGGATCGAGTTGCTCCTATAGCCTTAAGTCCAGATATCTTTATGTTGTCTCCCTGAAGGAGGAACACATTAGCCCCTGAACTTTTGGCTTTAATTACTGTGTTATCAGGGTTTCCTGATTCTGACCGGATGGTAAGATCATTTTTAGTTACTATGATATTTTCAATATAAGTTCCGGGCTTTACAGTAATTATATCGCCAGAAGACGAATTATTCACAGCTTTTTGAATAGAACTTCCTGGCTGCACTATAATCTCAGCCGCAGCTCCAAGACCAGATAAAAATAATAAAATTAAAAAAGTTATTAACAAAGTGTTTAATGTTTTTATTCCAATTCCTCCGTCCGTTAAAACAGTTTTGAACGAGATTTTTAGGATAACTTCATAGATATTTAGTAGAAGTGCTCATTTGAATACATGATTGTAGCGTATACTCTTATTCAAAGAACTGATCTACTGGGGGCAAAATTTTTTAGATAAAATTACTTTAGCTTGAAGAAAATGAATATAAATAAATATAAATATTCTCATTATATATTATTTTTTATATGAATTACTAAGGATAAAAAATTTATTAGCCTTAATTTACATTTAAGATCCTATTTCAGCCTGTATAGTACAATTAAATATTTAATTTTAGTTTAATTCATGCACTTTTTTCCTGGAAATTGCAGATCAATTTCCAGGATGGATAGTAAGTTAATCTCAAAAACAAGCATTAATTTCAAGGTATCATCTGGAATTGGAAGTAGGAAAAAATAAAAGAGAAGAAACTGGATATAAAAATTAATATAAAGAGATAAAATGTTTAGTAACTGTTTTCGGTATAATACCCGATAAAATAAAAAAGCAATCAATAGTCAGTGACTAATGGAAGCTAATTCTGAGAGATTTGGGCTCTTCGCCATCCCCTATGGATCATATGATTTAGCATGAGAATAATGCCATATGCAAGCATTTTCATTGTTTACGCGTGTTATTCAAAGAATATCATGTGCGTTTTCAATCATGTGTGTTTTCAATCAAGACCGCATTTGTTTTTATGAAGATATTATGGGGTAGCCACACAAAATAATGAAGAGCCGAAATCTTTAGTAATCCTATAAAAGATGGCTATTGATGTGTTTTATTCAGGTTGAATAGTTCAGGACTTACGCACCTGTGAAACAAAATCAATTACATCAAAGCCTGTGGATTACACTCACGTTTTATACAGTTAATGGTCTGATGCTGTTGATTTTTGTTTCAACTGCGTAAGTCCTCTATATTCCTTTTTTATTCGTTTTTCGAAGTGGCTAACTTTTCAGAGCTGGATGAACCTGCTATTAAACCAGTAAAATTGAGTTTTATAGCACTTTTAGCCCTTTGTCACCTTGACACTTTTACATAATTCCATTTTGATTTTGTACTACTTCCTGCTGCATTTGTTGCTGTAAGTTTAACAGTATAAGTTCCTGCAGCTGAATATGTGTGTGTTGGACTCTGTTCTGTTGAAGAGGTACCATCACCAAAATCCCATTTCCAGGAAGTTGGGGAGCCCGTACTGGTCTCAGTAAATGTTACCTTTAGTGGAGCWTYTCCTGAGAGTGGCCAGCCCCAGAARTCTGCAACAGGAGCTTGTGAAGCACCAGACACTTTTACATAATTCCATTTTGTTTTTGTACTACTTCCTGCTGCATTTGTTGCTGTAAGTTTAACAGTATAAGTTCCTGCAGCTGAATATGTGTGTGTTGGACTCTGTTCTGTTGAAGAGGTACCATCACCAAAATCCCATTTCCAGGAAGTTGGGGAGCCCGTACTGGTCTCAGTAAATGTTACCTTTAGTGGAGCATTTCCTGAGAGTGGCCAGCCCCAGAAGTCTGCAACAGGAGCTTGTGAAGTAGCTGTTACTGTGATATATTTTGATTTTGTTTTTGTATTACTTCCTGCTGCATTTGTTGCTGTAAGTTTAACAGTATAAGTTCCTGCAGATGAATATGTGTGTGTTGGACTCTTTTCTGTTGAAGATTTACCATCTCCAAAATCCCATTTCCATTTAGTTGGGGAACCTGTACTTTTGTCAGTAAATGTTACCTTTAGTGGAGCTTTTCCTGAGAGTGGCAACCCCACGAAATCTGCAACAGGAGCTTTCGAAGTAGCTTTTACTATGATATATTTTGATTTTGTTGCGGTGTTACTGCCTGCAGAYATTTGTTACTGTAAGTTTAACAGTATATTTTCCAGCTTTAGAATACTCATGAGTTGGACTTCTGGTTGTTGACGACKTTCCGTCTCCAAAATCCCATTTCCATTTAGTTGGGGAGCCGGTACTTTTGTCAGTAAATTTAACGCTTAAAGGTGCGTTTCCTACTTTTGGAGATGCATAAAATACAGCAGTCGGTTTTACTATCACTATGATATATTTTGATTTTGTTGCGGTGTTACTGCCTGCAGCATTTGTTACTGTAAGTTTAACAGTATATTTTCCAGCTTTAGAATACTCATGAGTTGGACTTCTGGTTGTTGACGACTTTCCGTCTCCAAAATCCCATTTCCATTTAGTTGGGGAGCCGGTACTTTTGTCAGTAAATTTAACGCTTAAAGGCGCTTTTCCTAATTTTGGAGATGCATAAAATACAGCAACTGGAGTCTTTGGGTTTTGTGCTTCGACAGAACCTATAAACTGCCCGAATGCAACGGGATCTTTTTTGACCCTCACTGTAGCTGTAACCCTGTTTGTGGCTGTGTTAATTACGGAGACAGCTCCGCTTGTTTCTTTTGCCACATATGCCTTAGCCCCATCCGGACTGAAAGCAATCCCTAAGGGGGAACTTCCTACATGCACTGTGGCTGTAACCTTGTTTGTGGCCGTATTGATCACAGAAAAAGTACCATCTCCATAGTTTGTCACATATACCTTTGTTCCAGCCGGGTTTACCGCAACTCCCCATGGGTACTTTCCTACTTTTACTCTTGCTGTAACCTTATTTTTTTATTTGTCAATTACAGAAACATCGTAATCATTCGTCACATATACACTTGTTCAAGACGGATTAACTGCAA
>NZ_WJBJ01000006.1:183087-209991 GCF_020804205.1 Methanosarcina sp. DH1
GGAAAAAGGGTTACTCGAGTCACCGAAAGCAGAAAAATGGCTGACTTTGCGCAATTCATGAAAGATCTTGTTATCAAGGAATATTCAAAAGCTGAAGTCATCAGACTGGTTACAGATAACCTAAATATCCACAAAGAAAAATCATTCTATGAGACATTTAGCGAAGAAGAAGCAAAAAAGATACTGGAAAAAATAGAGTTCCATTACACACCAAAGCATGCGAGTTGGCTAAATGCTGCAGAAATAGAGATTAATGTGATGAATACACAATGTACAAACAGGCGAATACCTGACATAAAAACGCTTAGTAAAGAAGTAGATGCATGGATGCACAGAAGGAATATAAATAAAAAGAAAATAAACTGGAAGTTTACGAAGAAGAATGCTGATGAGAAAATGGCAAAACATTATGTGTCATAATTAAATCGTCACGATACTAGTTCCATTACAGAAGAGGAAGCAGCTGAATCAGGGCTGGAAGTAATTTCACACAATGCCACGATTGAAATGACGCCGGCCCTGGATGACCATCAATTGGTAGCGGAAATTCTAGGTGACCGTATTGCAACGGTTAGCCAGCAGGAAGATCAGGAAATTGTAGTATTGGCAGCTCATGGGACCTCTGAAGCGGCAGACCTGGCCGTTTGGAAAAAGAACCTGGCTTCTTTAGGGCAACAGCTCAAAGAGAATTACAAATTCCTGAATGTTGATTATGGCTTTGTGGCTTTAGGTGAACCTAATGTTAGGGCAGTAGTAGAAGCACAACAAGCGGAAAATCCCGAAGCTTCCATTATTGTTATGCCGGTGATGCTTTCTGAAGGCACGTTCACAGGCACCAAGATTCCTGAAGTTTTAGACGGATTAACTTACTTATACCCGGCAGAAGGACAGCGTTCTTTACTGCCTCATGATGATATTTCTAATTTGATCGTTGTCCGTGCCTATGATGCCATGGGAGTTTTTGCAGGCGGAAACGGAACAAAGGAATCTCCTTATCAAATAGCTACTGCGGAACAACTTGATCAAGTGCGATACTGCCTGGATAAAGATTTTGTTTTGACGGCGGACATCGACCTCTCCGATTACGATAATTGGGAGCCCATAGGTACTTTCCAGCCTTTGTCCGACGACCCGGAGGATGAAGAGACGCCGGATCCAGAAGTGGCTTTTACGGGAACCTTTGATGGTAATGGGCATACAATCTGCAATGTGGCCATTAATCAACCTGAGGGCATGTCAGTAGGTTTGTTCGGATGCATTGTCGGAAAACAGGATAATCCCTGCTCTATATCCAACCTTAAGTTGAAATGCACTAATGTGACTGGAAACTTTTGTGTCGGCGATGTCGTTGGCTTTCAATATGGGAACTGCATCCTGGAAAACATAACTCTTACCGGCAATAATACGGCACGGGGTAATATCTACATAGGTGGTATTTTGGGTGGCAGCGATATGGGTAACGACTCTGCAGAACTGAAAGACTGCAATGCTGCAGCTGATATCGTGGTTTTGGGTGATTCTGGAAATTCGGCGGGTGTTTTAGGTGGCGCTCTGAATGCTTGCTCAGTAATCAATTGCACTGCAACAGGCACGGTAACCGGGGAAGGTGATGAATATTTTGCACTGGGCGGCCTGATAGGCGGCGTGTTTGAGGGAGTTGCCGTTATAAACTGCCATGCTGATAATGTTTCTATCACTGCTTCGGGTGAAAACGATACCATGATCGGTGGACTTTTGGGTTATGCAGGAACCTATGATGAGGATGCCCCTACACAGATAGCCGAATGCTCGGCGAATGTTACTATGAAAGTGTCGGATAGCACTGAACGCGTAGGTGGGTTGATAGGTGGCAGCTTTTATCATGATTTGTATGCTGATGCAAGACCTATACCTGCATCTTATGCGATATCCTGTTGTGCCACTTCAGGTAGTATCATCGGTGGTGGAAACGAAGTCGGAAGTATCGCTGGTTATGCTTACAATTCTACCGTGAAAAACTGTACCAGCACTATGACCATCAACTGTGTATCCGATAACTTACCTCAGGTAGGACTGTATGAAAATGTATTTGCTGATGGCAATGAAACAGAGTCTGACTCTTAAAATCCTATGGCGGTGGAGAAGCTTAAACAAATGGGATATTTATTGATACTGCAGCAGGATTTTTTGTTACATTTTGAAGATTTTCGTTTGGGAAAGCTTCCCAAATTCCTTTTTGGAGGAAGCTTGTTAGCAATAACAGGCTTTCGAATTTATTGGTTAATAAAAATGTAAAGGGTTGATACAGTGTTGTAAAATTACTGACATCATTTTCTCCATTGGTTATGAGTTTAGTTCATTAGCCATCGGTTAAGGGATTTTCTCGCCTGAAAGCTATCGATTTTGCATTAGAAGCCGGCCTTAAATTTTGTCCTATTTACATGAAATCGATGCCCGATTCCAGCTCAGAATTTGTCAAAATATTTGTGAAAATATTGAGGAAATTGACGCAATTTATCACGATTCCTCACTTAACCGAATACGCATGGAATTTAGTTATATATTAAAAGAGAAAAGGTTGTTTTATCCCAAAAGTATTTCATCTTTTTTATTTTGTATTTCAATTATATCTCGTATACAGTTGACTCACTATTTTACTCCAACTTCTAACTTGTTTTATTTTACATGATAATTTCATAATACCAAAATGAAATTGAAACTTACTTAACGTTTAACTTTTTGCACCGTCTGCTGTTGTATCGTGTATTGAATTTCCAAATGGTTTTGAATCTGCGAAATAATTTCCGGATACAACAAGGTATTTCGTTAATGCAAATAAAGTGCGATATTCAATATAAAATATACCTTATCAATAATAATTCACAATTCTGTATGATTTTCGGATATACGAAAATTATATATACTATCCAGTTTATTTCACATATGTAGTAAAAATTGGTAAGACAAACCATATTATGTCAACATAGTGAGAATACCAAAAAATCAGGAGAGCATTGAACGCGCTGGGAAACAGGCCAAAAATCCATATTGCTAATATAAAGTTCTCATAGGTGGCTTCTTTGTGTGGATATTTTTGGGTATTGTATTGATTATAACCAAAAAACATCATTAAAGAGCATCAAAGAACCTGGCAAGTTCAAGCTGAACAATATCTATCTCCTGGGAATACGGAGGTGAAAATAAAATTTATTGAAACATAGAGAGATTAACTTAACTTTTTGTATGCCTATTAAAAAAGCTATCTGCGAACTATTGCATAAATATGAAGCTAGTAAGTATAGACCTTGGAACGTGGTTAAAATATAAGCTGTAAAATAAATATTTTGAACAGTGTGCCAATTTTCCTGTGAAATCAAAAACATAATCAAATTTCATATATGAAGAACAGACCACACCCAGTACTCAAAAATTTGATATCTAATTTACAGTAAATTTGTGACACTGAAATATTTTGAAATTTTGGTAAGTTGTCTATAAAGTCTGAAATATCGGAATAGAGTATTCAACAGCTTAAATGAACGCTTGAAGGTTTACCAAATAATGGAAAAAAATGGGGCACGTTGAAATGCTGCGAACAACGATTCCGTTCCATTCTTTCTGTTCCGAGCCTTGCAAAATGCAGGCATGAGGATATTTCGAAAAAGCTCTGTTTCGACGTGCAGCTTATATATTAACTCAAAAAGGGAGAGTGTAATAAACAGACAAAAAGAATATTGAGAAACCGATAAATGAAAACTGCAGAGTTCAATAGCTAAAGTTCTTTCTGCACAAATGCTGGCAAACAGACCAATAAGTGAATCACCATACAGGACCAAAAACTAAAAAATTTAATCTGTAGTTTAGAACTTTAGGGACACAGGTTTCAAACATAAGCTTTTGAACTCTTCAGAATCAATGGAAAGGAAGAACAGGACAGTGATGCCTCCTATACTTGAACATTCCCGGAAAAAAAATCCAACCTGTATCTTCCTCCATTAGAACTTCTACACTGCTGGATCTCCTAAATTACCTTTTAGATATAAACGTCTCTAAATTTACTCAAAGATGGGGATATAATATGGAATATGAACTGGAAGAAGTCGAGAGAGATTATATCGAATTCAGGAAAGAAATTGGAGAGGAGTAAAACGGAATAAAAAGCAATATCTGAAGATAAAGACATTTTTACGAAAACAGGATTTAATCTTTTTAAGAACAGGATTTAATCTTTTTAAGAACAGGATTCAATCTTTTTAAGAATACTTATCTGGCTGTTGCCTGATAATGCTTTGGAAATCTTTTTTGATATGAGATCATGTACAGGAAAAGTTCTATTAGAGCATTCTTTTTATTCAAGTTTCAATTCTCCTTTTGTTCGACTTTTAATTTTTAATTAGCATTAAAAATGTGCCCTCTTCAAATCGCATGGGTAAAAATTTGCCTCTTTGCTGTTTCAAGTGAGTAACCGCTCATTCATCTCTTAAAGGTTAAAGTAAGATAGGCTCTTCATTTCCTATGGATAAGATAATTTTCAATTCAAAACCGCATTGGTTTTTATGAGGACATTACAGGATAGCCACACAAAACAACGAAGAGCCATAATATATTTAAAAAATCGGAATGCTTGTTGTTGAAAATCAAGTTCTGACTTGATGTTTCTCGTTTTGACTTGACTACTTTTGAACTCGGTAATTTATATTAACCCATATAAAATAATGAAAAGCCTTAAATTTCATATATTTACTGAACCTTAAGAATTTAACTAAGTCTCAAAAACATACTCAACAAGCATATTCAACATTACAACGGTATGACAAAATTGTTTCATAGTTTTCTGGTGAGAAAATTCTTCCTTGAATTTGTGGAAGATACTTAAAACTATTGTTTATATAGATGTCATCCATTTCATACAGTATCCTTATATGTCTTTTCTGCATAATTAAATATAAAAATCGAATAATATTCGGTATGCAAAAAAGGGTTTGAGTTTTATGACAACGGAAAGAGATGAAGATTACCTGAAGATTATCGCTTCAATTGTTGAAGAGAAAGGATATGCCAAAGTTAAAGATGTAGCTAAAGAAATGAAACTCGGCCCATCGACTGTAACAGGTATGTTCAAAAAACTTGATAAGAAAGGATATATAAATTATGAGAAATACGGAGGGGTAACCCTTACCGATAAAGGAACCGAAATCGCGCATAAGACTAAAGAGACATATGGCATGCTCAAAGAATTTCTCATGCATCTGGGAGTTAATGAAAAAATAGCAGAAGAAGATGCCTGTAAGATTGAACATATCCTGAATCCAAAAACTGCACAAACATTTAAAAAATTTATAGAATTTACGGCGCAAAAAGACGAGCCAAAGATCTGTATAGAACATTTCAGGTATTTCGTCCAAACCGGAGAATATGTGTCCTGCTCCCCAGAGACCAGAGATAAATGTCCAGTTCACGGGAACAAAAAGTAAGAGTTTTCGGACTCTTCACTATTTCGAGTGGGTAACTTTCATTTAGCTTCTAAATGTTAAAGTAGCATATATCAGATATGAAAACAGTTATTGTTGAAAATCACATTCAAGCTCTATTTTTTCAGATTTGACCTTAATGCTTTCTAACTAAACAATTATTTTCAACCCATACAAAACAGCGAAGAGCCATAATTCAAATAATAAGAGCTTAGATCTTCTCTTATTCTTTCACAAGGAGAGGATTGTAAATGCGGAATTATAGAAAATTGCTTCTATTTCTATTAATCATACCCTTAGCTGCAATACTGAGTTATTATTTGCTAATACTTCTTCTCGGTGGTCCGGCAGTGGATAATTTTTTTGAGTTAAAAAACCACGATGAAGGAACCCATGAAGTATCGGTAGAAATACTCAATTCTCATAATGAATCCGTATTTAAAGAATCATATAAGCTCCGTCCGGATGAATCAGTCTCAATTACAAAGCCTTTTAACCTCAGGAACTCTTTTAAATCGAAAGAATATATTTTTAAGATTATATTAGATAACGGGATTGCAGAGGAAAAAATTTCAATATATCTGAACCGCTGGAGTACAGCTACTATGGATATTTATTGGGCTAACGAGACTCCGATAATGATAAGGGAAGTTATGGTTTAAGAGGACAATTTTGAAGAGGACAATTTCCTATTTTTCAATAAGCTCAACATAATGTGGATTTTCATTCATTCAGTCAGTCAGTAAGTCAGTTATTCATTAATTCATCCATTCATTCAGTCATTACTTAATTCAGTTTACTATTTTAATTTTTAAATATTTTATTTGATTATAAATTGTCAAGTAACCTGGATATAACAAAAATCCCTGACAGTTTATATATTTCTTTTTGCAATTTTTTATTTGAGATGGCAGAATATTAATATTACTTTACTAATATGACTTTTCAAGTCTTAAATCCAGATCTTTCAAATCTTAACCGGAGAAAATTCAGGTAATCGGAGAAATTCCCGGTAAAATAATCTGGACTTCATTCGGTCTTCAAACCAGGATTTTAACTTTCTAATTATCGTTAATTTGTAAATCTCATTAAACTTTGAATGCTATTAATGAAAACAGCTAATTTATGATCGCCATGACAAATGCACCAAGACTTATCGCATGGGAACTGACTGCAGGGTGCAACCTGAACTGCGTACACTGCAGGGGATCTTCCACTTCCTCGGTTCCGGCGGGGGAACTTACAACTGAAGAGGCTAAACACTTCATAGATGAAGTTGTAGGACTTGGAAAACCCATTCTCATTCTGAGCGGAGGCGAGCCTCTAACCAGGCCCGACGTTTTTGAAATTGCACGTTACGGCACTGATGCCGGGCTCCGAGTCGTACTTGCAACAAACGGGACTCTTCTTACGCCTGAAATTGTTGAGAAATTAAGAGCTGCAGGAGTGCAGAGGCTCAGCATTAGTATTGACGGAGCAACTGCAGAAACGCATGACAATTTCAGGGGCATGCCCGGGGCTTTTGAAAGAACGCTTGCAGGCATTCAAGTCCTCAGGAAAGCCGATTTTCCTTTCCAGATCAATACTACGGTTTCAAAACGCAACCTTGAAGAAATACATAAGACTTTTGAGCTTGCAAAAGAGCTTGGTGCAGTTGCATATCATGTCTTTTTCCTTGTACCCACAGGCAGGGGAGAAGAATCCGATGAGGTATCCCCTGCAGATTACGAGCGCATTCTACACTGGTTTTATGAGATGCAAAAAGAATCGAAAATCCAGTTGAAAGCAACCTGCGCTCCCCACTATTTCAGGATAATGCGCCAGCAGGCAAAAAAAGAAGGCATTGAAATTTCGGTTAAAACCCACGGATATGAAGCAATGACAAAGGGCTGCCTCGGAGGTACAGGCTTCTGTTTTGTATCAAGTGTCGGGCAGGTCTATCCCTGCGGCTACCTTCCAGTTCTTGCCGGAAACATAAGGGAACAACCTTTCAGGGATATCTGGGAGAACTCTGAGGTCTTCAGGAAACTGAGAAACCCCGAAGAGCTTAAAGGAAAGTGCGGGATATGTGAATACAAAAAAGTCTGTGCAGGCTGCAGGGCAAGAGCCTATGCTGCTACAGGCGACTATCTCGAAGAAGAGCCTTACTGCATATACAGGCCCGGAAAAAAGTGATCGTGATCGGGATGATTGACATTGATAATTTAAAAGATCAGCTCAAGAAAGAGGCTGCCGAGTTTTCCTGTGATATGGACCCTAATGACAGGGAAGTTCCGGTAATAGAACTAGATGAGACCGACAAGAAAATCCTCAACCTTATCCAGCAGGAAGTCCCCCTCGAAGTTGAACCTTTTGCAAAGTTAGGTGAGATTCTCGGGCTTTCCGAAACCGAGGTAATTGAAAGGCTGCGAGAACTTAACAGGAAAGGGGCTGTAAGAAGGGTAGGTCCTGTCCTCAGCATGAGAAATATGGGAGGCGTAAGTACTCTTGTAGCTCTAAAAGTGCCTGAGTCCCGCATAGAGGAAGTTGCTATTTTTATTAACGAGTATTCCGAGGTTTCCCATAATTATCTCAGAAGTGCTTCACAATATAATCTCTGGTTTACACTTTCTGCTCCAAATAAAAACAGGCTTGAAAGGATTCTCAGCGAAATCCGAGAGAATACAGGCTGTCCTCTTCTTGATCTTCCTACAAAGCACCTGTTTAAGATTCAGGTAAAATTTGATATCAGGTGAAATAAATGGATAAAACGGATGTAAAACTGCTAAAAATTGTGCAGGACGGAATTCCAATCACACATTCTCCTTTCAAAGGATTTGCTTCTGAACTTGGAATCAGTGAACAGGAGGTTGTTGACAGGCTTAAAAACCTCCAGAAAGCCGGGAAAATCCGTCGCTTTGCGGCTTCAATCGGGCACAGAGCTATAGGCATAACAGCCAATGCAATGTGTGTCTGGAATGTTCCTGATGAGCAGATAGAAACGGTAGGGAATATCATGGCTGAATTTCCCGAAGTGACTCACTGCTATGAACGCCCCCGCTATCCTGACTGGCCGTACAATCTGTTTACTATGGTTCACTCTTACACTCCAGAAGACTGTGAAAAAGTAGCTGTCAGGATCTCGGAAGCTACCGGAATTAAGGATTATACCCTCTTTTTCAGTGAAAGAGAATTCAAAAAAACCGGAGTCAGACTGTAAAGTTCCTATATTAATAGTCCCGATATTAATAGTCCCAATATTAAGAGTTTTATTGCGAGGTTCCTGGCTATGGCTGAAACAAATAATTTTCTACCGCTTATGCTTGACCTTTCTGGCAGGAAAATTGTTATCTTTGGGGGAGGCTCGGTTGGGGAACGCAAAGCCAAACTCTTTTCCGGCTGTGCAGATACCATTGTTGCCAGCCTTGAATTCTCCCAGGACCTGCAGGAACTCGGAGCTTCAGGCCAGGTACGGCTTGTTCGGCTCGACTTACTTACGGCTTCGGATTCTGAGCTCAGGGAACTAATTTCAGGAGCTTTTCTTGTCATTCCTGCAACAAGCAATTTTGAACTTAACCAGAAAATCACTGCTATCGCACGGGAGAGCGATATTTTGATTAATCAGGTAGACACTTTAGGTAGTGTCGTAATCCCGTCAGTGATTAAAAGAGGAGACCTCGTAATTGGGATTTCCACTCTCGGGCACAGTCCTGCGGTCTCAAAATATACTCGCAGGCAAATCGAAGGCCTGGTTACTCCCGAATATTCCGATATGATCCGGCTTCAGGATGAGCTCAGGAGTTACCTCAAGAAGCATGTGGCAGAACAGAGGCAGAGAAAAGCAATTCTCTGGAAAGTCCTGGAAAGCGAGGTTGTCTGGGATGGATTTTCCGAGTCTTATGAAAAAGCAGCTGAAAGGGCGTACGCGATAATTTCAAGTTACCTTGAAAATTCCGACAGATAATCCTGAAAGGAATCGAAAATGCTGGAAGGAAACTATAAACGTTAAGAACCTTCAAAGTACACCCTTAATTAAGTATTCTCAAAATCTCAGTAATATTAAAGTCTCAGTATTCTCAAAATCTCAGTAATATTAAAGTCTCAGTATTCTCAAAATCTCAGTAATAGTAAAGTCTCAGTAATCTTAAAGTCTCAGTAATCTTAAAGTCTCAGTAATCTTAAAGTCTCAGTAATCTTAAAGTCTCAGTATTCTCAAAATCTCAGTAATCTTAAAGTCTCAGTAATCTTAAAGTCTCAGTAATCTTAAAGTCTCAGTAATCTCAAAATCTTAGTAATCTCAAAATCTTAGTAATCTCAAAATCTTAGTAATCTAAAAGTCTCAGTAATCTCAAAATCTCAGTAATAGTAAAGTCTCAGTAATCTTAAAGTCTCAGTAATCTTAAAGTCTCAGTAATCTCAAAATTTTAATGTTCTATGAATCTCAAGACGACCTGAATCAAAATATTCTGCAAATGGAAGCTTTAAATAAAAATAATCTGTAAATAAAATTCGTTTGTGAAAAAAGGCTTAGGAGTTATGACAAAGTTTAATTTACAGCTCCTTATATTATTACTCTATTCCTGATTCATTCTATCCGGAGGCTCTCTGTGACAGAAATCTCAAGTATGGTTATATCCCATAAGAAAGCAAAAATTGAGGAAATGGAGTCCGCCTGGCACGGAGATCTGGACGGTCTGCTCCATAATTTGTATAATCATGAATATGTTCATGAGTGCGTTGTCTTGAAAACCTGCAACCGTGTTGAAATTTATGTTGTTTCCCCCAGCAGCAGTATACTTTTCTCTTTTGCAAAGGAAATGGGAGCTTCCACCCATATTATTGATTTCTATGGGCATGACGAATCTCTTGAACACCTGCTCAGGCTTGCCGGCGGGCTTGAATCTATGATTGTTGGGGAAGACCAGATTTTAGGGCAAATAAAGGAACTCTACGCTTATTCCAAAAAAGCGGGAACTACCGGAAAAATCCTTGACACTGCCTTTGATAAAGCTATTCAGGTAGGAAAACGTATCCGTAATGAAACCCGGATCAATAAAGGTTCGGTATCCATAGGTTCTGCGGCTGTGGACCTTGCAGAGGAAATTCTGGACGGGCTCACAGGAAAATCCGTGCTTGTGATAGGGGCAGGGGAAATAGGAGTTCTTGTAGCAAAAGCCCTTGCTGAAAAGGATATCGAGGCAATCTACATCGCTAACCGTACCTTTAAGAAAGCAGAAGAACTTGCCTATGAACTGGGAGGATACGCAGTCAAGCTCAATGATGTCCAGTCTCAACTTAAAAGTGCTGATGTTGTAATTAGTGGTACAGGTGCTCCTCATTACATTTTAACCCGTGAAATAGTTGAAAAAGCCATAAAAGACCGGGATAAAAACCGTAAACTCCTCTTAATTGATATAGCAAATCCCAGGGATATCGAGGAATCGGCTGCTGAACTCGACAACGTGGAACTGTGCAATATTGACAATCTCAGGGTGATCAGTGAGAGAACGCTCAAAATGAGGAAAGAGGAAGCTAAAAAAGCCGAAGATATAATTCAGGAAGAGATCAAGCTTTTAAACCTCCAATATAAACGCCAGAGAGCCGATAAGATTATATCTGAACTTTATAAGCAAGTATATGATGTAAGAATGCGGGAAAGAGAAAAAGCAGTTAACAGGCTCTGCGCTTACCATACTATAGGAAAAATCGAAACTGAAGTGCTTGATGACCTTACCCATTCCATCGCAAACAAAATTCTTGCCGAGCCCACCAAAGTTCTCCGCCAGGCCGCAGAGCTCGGAAACGACGAGTTCCTTGACGTAGTTTCAAGGGTCTTCTGCCTCGAAAAAGACAAGGTCAAGGTAAAAGCGGAAAAAATGAAACCCGATTGCGGGATAAAGGTTGAAAATATGAAACCCGATTGCGAGAGTGCGAGAGATCGGGTTTCTGAAAAAAGTAACTAATAAAAAAGAATCCAAAACTACACAAAATTCGTAGATAAGATAATTCGCAGATAATTCATAGATAATTTGCAGATAATTTGCAGATAATTCACAGATAATTCACAAATAATTTGCAGATAATTCATAGATAATTCATAGATAATTCACAGATAATTTGCTGAGGAGTGATCAAATGTTTCCAGATGTCAGGTTAAGACGATTGAGAAGAGGAAAGATCAGGAACCTTGTGCGTGAAACTACTTTATCCGTAGACGACCTGGTCCAGCCCATTTTTGTGAATGAAACTATTGATTCTGCTATTGAAATCCCTTCCATGCCCGGAATATATAATATTCCTCTCTCTGAGGTTGTGAATGAGGCAAAAGAGATTGCAGAACTCGGGATTCCGGCAGTGATTATTTTTGGAGTGCCTGCATTTAAGGATGCGGAAGGCAGTTCTGCATATGGGGAAATCGATGTCGTCCAAGAGGCTGTCAGGAGAATTAAGGCCGAGCTTGGAGACGAACTTGTTGTGATCACGGACGTCTGCATGTGTGAATACACAAGCCACGGGCACTGCGGAATCGTTGATTTCGAAACAAAAGAAGTCCTGAATGATCCCACCCTTGAGGTCATCGGAAAGATTGCAGTGAGCCATGCAAAGGCAGGTGCTGATATGGTGGCTCCGTCGTGTATGATGGATGGGATGGTAGAAGCTATCAGACACGCGCTTGACATGAACGGATTTGAGAATATTCCGATAATGTCCTATGCCGCAAAATATCATTCGTGTTTCTATGGGCCTTTCAGAGAAGCCGCTGAGTCAGGATATTCCTTCGGAGACCGTTCTACCTATCAAATGGACCCTGCAAACGGCAATGAGGCTATCAGGGAAGTGACTCTTGATGTAGCCGAAGGCGCAGATATAATAATTGTAAAGCCAGCTCTTCCTTACCTTGATATTGTCTACAGGGTCAAGACAGACTATGGGATGCCAACTGCTGCATACAACGTAAGCGGAGAATATTCCATGATCAAAGCCGCCGCAGCTAATGGCTGGCTTGACGAAAAGAAAGCAATTTACGAATCCCTCATTTCCATCAAAAGGGCAGGAGCAGATATTATCATTACCTACTTTGCAAAAGATGCTGCCCGCATGTTGAAGTAAGCACCTCTTTTTCAGGTGCTTTTTTCTTTTCAGATTTATTTCGTTTTTCTCCCTTTCCCGCCTTTCCTGCCTTCAAAACTATTGCTGATTCCGTTTACACACCCATCAAGTTCATTAATAACTGCTTAATAGAGAGAGTCTCTGTTATAAGATAGAAAAGTAATACAGTAAGGTGTAAAAAGCCTTAACTTTAAAGTGCAGATTAATATATAAAATCAGTATAATATTTATAAATTTAGTTCAACATAATTTAGTTCAACATAATTTAGTTCAACATAATTCGGTTCAGTATAACTTCAATTCTATGTGCAAGTTAAGTTCAATCAAGAGCTTAACTTAAAATCCAGAACTTAACTTAAAATCCAGAACTTAACTTAAATTTACGAATAACTGTTATAGATTTTCAGTCCAATCCGGTGAGATTTCCATGATATCTGAGGTAACACTTGAGAAGTCCAGGCAGATGTATGAGAAAGCAAAGACCCTTATTCCTGGTGGAGTAAGTAGTCCTGTACGCGCAATAAAGCCATATCCATTCTATACGGCGTCAGCCAATGGCTCAAAGATAAGAGATCTTGACGGGAACGAATACATTGATTACTGTCTGGCTTACGGCCCTGCTCTCCTTGGGCACAATCACCCTGTGATAAAAGAAGCTATTAAAGCCCAGCTCGACAAAGGCTGGCTCTACGGGACCCCTACCGAGCTTGAAGTAAACCTTGCCGAGAAAGTTGCAGGATATTATCCCAGTATCGATATGCTCCGCTTCGTATCCACAGGCACGGAAGCTACAATGAGTGCTCTTCGACTCGCCCGCGGCTTTACGGGCAGAAACAAATTCATCAAAATTGAAGGCGGATTTCATGGGGCTCATGATGCGGTGCTTGTAAAAGCAGGTTCAGGAGCTACAACTCTCGGAGAGCCCGATTCCCTGGGAATACCTGCAGATTTCACAAAATATACCCTGCAAGCTCCCTATAATGATATCGAAGCAATGACAGAGCTTGTAGAGAAAAACCGAGATGAGCTGGCCGCAGTTATCATAGAGCCCGTGCTCGGAAACATAGGCCCGATAACTCCCCTGCCCGGATACCTGGAAGAACTCAGGAAGCTTACCCTGGAAAACGACGTGCTTCTCATATTCGATGAGGTTATCACTGGATTCAGGCTCGCAATGGGAGGGGCACAGGAATACTTCGGGATCGTGCCTGATATGACCACTCTTGGAAAGATCGTGGGTGGAGGGCTGCCTATAGGTGTTTTTGGAGGAAAGAGCGAAATCATGGAAATGATCTCACCATCCGGTCCGGTCTACCAGGCAGGGACTTTCAGCGGAAGTCCGTGTTCCATGGCTGCGGGAATTGCAGTGCTTGACTATATGGAGCAGGAAAAGATCCACGAAAAAGTTAATTCGAAAGGCGATTACATACGGGCCGTACTTACAGAAATTGTTGAGGACGAAGGGCTTGATTACAGCGTATGCGGAATTGCTTCAATGTTCAAGATTTTCTTTGGAGCCGAACCTCACAACTATCAGGAAGCTCTGAAGTGTGATAAGGAGGGTTACCTTGCTTTCTTCCACAGGATGCTTGCAAGCGGAATTTTCCTCCCTCCCTCGCAGTTTGAAACCAACTTCGTATCTGCAGCCCATAGCGAAGAGGACATCGAAAAAACCCTTAAAGAATACACCGAAAATCTTTAAGCGGATTTATTTTGAACGGATTTACATCTTTGAAAACGAGGATTCTATATGATTATAGGTACGCGGGGCAGCCAGCTTGCACTTGCTCAGGCCGAGACTGTTGCACGCCTTTTGAAAGAACAGGGCGTTGAAACCAGCTTGAAAATTATAAAAACCAGCGGAGACCGGTTTACTGACCGGCCTCTACACGCCGTATCAAGCGGAGTTGGAGCTTTTGTCAGGGAACTGGACGAAGTTATGCTTGAAGGAGAAATAGATATCGCTGTCCATTCCATGAAGGATATGCCAACGATTCGCCCAGCAACACTTCCAACAGTAGCCGTTCTGAAGCGGGATACCCCATTTGATCTACTGCTGACTTATGACGGGACCTCCCTGGACGAGCTGCCCGAACAGTCTATTATAGGTACCAGTTCCCTGAGGAGGGCCGCCCAGATCAAACGCTACAGGCCTGACCTTGTTACACAGGATTTAAGGGGCAATATTGATACAAGGCTCAGGAAGCTGAAAGAAGGAAAATATGACGGCATCCTGCTCGCTAAAGCAGGGCTTGAACGCATGGGCTGGGAGCTTGAAGGAGAAATTCTTTCTCCTGATTTCTTCTGCCCATCTCCCAATCAGGGTACGATTGCAGTTGTCACAAGAGCAGGCACTGAGGCTGAAGATGCGGTTTCCAGGCTTGACCATACTGACAGCAGGATTGCCACTGAAATTGAGCGCATCCTGATTTCCGAACTTGGGGGAGGCTGTACCACGCCTATAGGTTCTTATGCCGAAATTACGCCTGACCGAAAAGAAATCCATGTACGGGCTGAGGTCCTTTCCCTTAACGGTGAGGAAACTGTCGGTATAAATGAATTTATCCCTATGGCAGGAGGCATTGAAAAAGCCAGAGAACTCGGAAGCAGTCTTGTACATATGGGCGGAAAGAAACTTGCTGAAGAGGCTCTCCTGCAGCTTTCGAGGGATTCGTGCGACTCGGATGATTTACACGAATAATAACTAAATGATAACACGACGGATAAAGCAAATGAAAATGCAAATGAAAATGCAAATGAAATGCAAATGAAAATGCAGATGAAATGCAAATGAAAATGCAGATGATATTCTAACAGGGCAGAAAGGAAACAGCTATGTATACTCTTACCGGACTTAAACTGAAGAACCCAACCATTCTTGCAGCCGGGATACTTGGCACAACCGGAGCATCACTGTGCAGGGTTGCACATGAAGGAGGGGCTGGAGCCGTTGTGACTAAATCCATAGGCCCTATGCCTAAAACCGGGCATTCCAACCCGAGCATGGTCAAACTTGACTGCGGATTTTTGAATGCTATGGGACTTCCGAATCCCTCCTATCCCAGCTTTTTCCAGGAACTCGAAATTGCAAAAAAGGATGCAGGAGTCCCAGTAATCGCAAGCATCTTCGGCGGAAACCCGGCCGAATTTAAGGAAGTTGCCGAGGGCCTGCTCCCTGCGAAACCCGATGCTTTCGAGCTAAATGTGAGCTGTCCCCATGCAGAAGGATACGGAGCAGCAGTTGGCTCTAACCCCTGCCTTGTGGAAGCAATTACAGCCGCAGTAAAAGACATAGTAAATGTGCCTGTGTGGGTTAAGCTTACCCCTAATGTTTCTGATATTACGTGCATAGGAAATGCAGCAGAAGCAGGGGGAGCAGATGCAGTTGTTGCAATTAATACCTTAAAAGGGATGGCTATAGATATAGAGTCCGGATATCCTGTCCTGGGGAACCGTTCAGGTGGGCTTTCAGGAAAAGCAGTCAAACCCGTAGCTATCAAATGCGTTTATGACCTGTATACTGCCCTGGAGATCCCTGTAATAGGGGTAGGAGGTGTATCCTCCTGGCAGGATGCGGTAGAAATGATGATGGCAGGGGCTGCGGCTGTCCAGGTAGGATCGGCTGTATATGACAGGCTTGACATCTTCTCAGAAATCAGTACAGGTATTGAAGCTTTCCTGCAAAGGAAAGGCTATTCGGACGTGAGAAAATTAATAGGGCTTGCTCATGAGATGGTCTGATGCTTCCTCTTAATGCTACAATATTACAGATAGATGAAGAGTCTCCTTCAATCAGGACTTTCTTCTTTGATTTCCAGATTGAGACCATGAATCCCGGCCAGTTTGTAATGGTCTGGGTCAGGGGCGTGGACGAGGTTCCTATGGGCCTATCGAGTAAGAATTCCATAACTGTCCAGAAAGTGGGAGAGGCAACTTCAAAGCTTTTTGAGCTGAAAGAAGGAGATTCTTTCGGGCTCAGAGGTCCTTATGGAAAAGGCTTTTCCCTGCCTTCGGAGGGAGAAAAAACTCTGGTTATTGCAGGCGGGGTTGGAGCTGCTCCCCTTGTTCCTTATGCCGAAGCAGCGCGGAGTGAAGGCTCGGAAGTTCATACAGTGCTTGGAGCGCGGAGTGCAGGTGACCTTCTTTTTGAGAAACGCTTTGCAGAAGCAGGGGAAGTCTACATTTCTACGGATGACGGCTCAAAAGGGACAAAGGGCTTTGTGACCGATGTGCTCAACAGCCTCAACCTTTCAGTTTATGACAAAATTGCAGTCTGCGGGCCGGAAATAATGATGGCTTCGGTTTTCAGGCTCCTGGAGGACAGAGAGGTTCTTGATAAGTCCGAATTCAGCCTTCACCGCTATTTCAAATGTGGCATAGGAGTCTGCGGGGCATGCTGTATAGACAAATCAGGACTCAGGGTTTGCAGGGACGGGCCTGTGTTTTCAGGTGTGCAGCTCATGGATTCCGAACTGGGAAAATATACGCGGGATGCCAGTGGGCGAAGAGTTAAAATTTAAGTTTGAATATATCCTTTTAAAAAAAATGAAGGAAAGCGGGCAAAAACATCCCAAAAAGCAGGAGAAGACCGAGACATGATAGGAAGGTTCAGATCAGGAGATGAAATTTTTTACGGAGATATTGAAAATGGACGCGTATATCCAAAAGGAGGGACTCCCCCTGGGATTTTTGACATTTCAGAGCTTCGTGTCCTTCCGCCTGCGTCTCCCTCGAAAATCGTGTGTGTCGGCTTGAACTACCGTGATCATGCTGAAGAGCTGAACATGAAAATCCCGGAAAAACCTGTACTCTTTTTAAAGCCTCCTTCAGCCATTATAGGGCATGAGGACAAGATAATTTATCCGTCATCGAGCTCCAGAGTAGAATATGAAGCAGAACTCGCAATCGTTATAGGCAAACGCTGTAAGAACATCTCAGCCTCAAAGGCCATAGATGTAATTGCAGGTTATACCTGCTTTAATGATGTGACCGCCCGGGACCTCCAGCAAAAGGATGGGCAATGGACAAGGGCAAAGAGTTTTGATACTTTTGCAGCTTTTGGGCCTTATCTTGCTCTTCCCGATGAACTCGATATTATGGATACAAAAATTGCCTGCAGGGTAAATGGGGAAACCAGGCAGGCTTCCAGCACTTCAAACCTTCTTTTTGACATTCCTTATCTTATTGAATTTATCACCGAGATCATGACCCTGGAAGTCGGAGATATCATTGCCACAGGAACTCCTCCTGGCGTTGGAGAACTTCAGCGTGGAGACATTGTGGAAGTTGAGATCCAGGGAATCGGAATACTTAGAAACGAGGTTGTCTGATGCTGCTTGAGCCTATCGGAAATGAACTTGACCTTACCGAGCGCCATCTTCTGGTGCTTAAGAAAGTGATTGAAGAAGCTCCTATTGGGATTCTGAAACTTTCAGAAGTCACAGGAATGCAGAACCATAAAGTGCGCTACTCGCTCAGAGTCCTTGAACAGGCTAACCTTATCAAGCCCTCGGCTCAGGGTGCCGTACCTGGAGATGCGGTTCCAAAATTCCTGGAGGAATTTGAGTCCGAGTTTAAGAAAATCAACGAGAAAATATCCCGCATCCAGGAAATCGAAGCTTCCATCCCAAAATAAGATCCGTATTCATTGTGTAAATAAAGAATTGTCTCTCTTTTATAATACACTCGTGCTCAATTTTAACCATCTTTCCTATTTTTTAGGGATTGACTGCCTTGATCTAAGTTATAATTTTTTCAGTTTTTAAATTTTTCAGGTTTCTCTTTTACATTTGTGCCTAAAAAATCCTATTTCTGCGTAGACTAATTTGGATTTTACTTTTGCCTACTGATGAACCTCTTGCACAGAGATTTATAAAATTTAGAAATTAAAATGAAAAATATTTAAAAGCTAATATAACGTGTTATTATTAGTTTTTTTTCAAATGAAAACGACAGGAGGAAGAGTAATGAGGATTAACAAAAAATTATATTCAGTAACCTTAGCTTCAGTAAGCCTGATATTATTTTTAATTCTTGTAACATCTGCGGCATCTGCAGCTTCTCCTACGGTCACTGAAACTAGGATCACCACAAACCCATCAAATTCATTGAACCCTGACGTCTATGGTAATACTATAGTGTGGCAGGATGACCGCAACGGAAATTATGATATCTACATGTATGATATTTCCACGAAAAAAGAAATTCACACTACTGATAAATCGAATCAGATATCACCTGATATCTATGGGAACAAGGTAGTGTGGGAAGATGAGCGTAATGGAGGCCATGATATTTACTTGCAAGATCTCCCCACTAAAAAACAAACTCGGATCACCAAAAGCGGCAAAGCCTATGGCCCCAAAATTTACGGTAATAGAATAGTGTGGATGGATGGTCGCAATGGAGGAAGCCTGGAATATTCACAGCCTATTGGAAACTGGGATATCTATATGTATGACCTTTCCACCTCGAAGGAATACCAGATAACAACTAATAACTCAACTCAAGTAGATCCTGATATTTACAAAGACAGGATAGTATGGGGAGAAAATGGGACTATCTACATGTATAATGACTCTACTTCCACTGAAACCCAGGTCACTCCCCATCCTTGGTATTGGGACGATGATCCTGCTAATTCGGGTGATGCTAATTGGGACCCTAAAATTTACGGGGATAAGATAGTATGCGACGTTGAAACTCCTCTCGGAAACTACGTAGCAAAAAGGTATGATATCTCTACTTCTGAGGGAAAATATATTGGCGAGGTGGATCAATCAAACAATCCTGCAATTTATGGCAATAAGATAGTATGGGTGGACAGCTATTCGATCCCTCGCATTGACTTTAACTCCGACATTTACATGTACGACCTCTCCACTTCAAAGGAAATCCATATTACTACCAATAAGTCCTCAGAAAAAGGTAATCCTGCTATATACGATAACAAAATAGTCTGGCAAGATAATCGTAATGGAAACTGGGATATCTACATGGCTACTCTCAGTTCAAACCTTCCTGTTGCTGCATTTTCTGCATCTCCAATTTCTGGAAATTTACCCCTTAAGGTTCAGTTTTCTGATAAGAGCACAGGTTCTCCAACCTCATGGAAATGGAACTTTGGAGATGGAAAAACTTCAACATCCAGGAATCCTGCAYACACGTACRCTAAAGCCGGAAAATACACTGTCAGYTTAACAGTAAAGAAYGCAGCTGGAACAAACACAAAAACAATAAAGRAYTATATAACYGTAAAAACAGCTCCTGTAAAACCTGTTGCTGCATTYTCTGCMTCCCCAACTTCAGGATATGCACCACTGAAAGTAAAATTCACTGAYAAAAGTGCCAATAGTCCAACTTCWTGGAAATGGAGTTTTGGAGATGGAAAAACTTCAACATCSAAGAATCCTGCATACACGTACACTAAAGCMGGAAAATATAGTGTAAGCTTAACAGTAAAGAATGCTGCAGGAAGCAGTACGAAAACAATAAAGAACTATATTGTTGTAAACGCGCTGAAAACTCCGGTTGCCGCTTTTTCTGCTTCTCCAAGGTCAGGAAAAGCACCATTGAAGGTGCAGTTTACTGACAAAAGCAGCAATAGTCCAACTTCATGGAAATGGAGCTTTGGAGACGGAACTTATTCAACAGCCAAAAACCCTGTACATAAATACAGTAAAGTCGGAAAATACACTGTCAGCTTAACAGTTAAAAACGCCAAGGGAAGCAATACTAAAACCATATCTGGATATATTACAGTGAAAAAATAAGTGAACGTTTCAAATTCAAACGGTAAAAATATATAGTCAAATAGGAGTGGGGGATCATTTATTTGAGGACTCGTTAGTGGAAAGGTAAATACTATTTTTCGGTTTTATAGAAAGAAGCTAAATACTTTAACACAATTTTCGGGTTATGTTAAGAAACCCGTTCATCATTAATATTTTATAAGTGTCGGATATCGTCGTTTATTATATGCAATAATTAATTATACAAATTATACGGTTGATTATATTTTGTTGTTGGATCTAATTCAGAATATAAACAACAGTATTTGGGAGAAACTCCTATGACTTTAAGTCCTGAAGACCTTAAAACAATTGAAAAATTTGCTTATCAAAATGCTGTAAAATACGGGAAAGCCCCCCAACCTAAAGCTGTAATGGGCAAAGTAATGGGGGAGTGCCCTCAACTCAGGTCCGACCCAAATGCAGTATCTGAGGCTCTTAACGTTATTATTCCCGAGATTGCAAAGGGAAATCCTGAAGCATGGGAGGCAAAGCTTTCTGAAATTGCCCCTGAGCTTATCGAAGCCCTTAGTGTGAAAAAGGAACCCGATAAGGGCTTAAAACCTCTTGAGGGGGCAGAAGATGGCAAAGTTGTAATGCGTTTTGCCCCGAATCCAAACGGGCCAGCAACCCTTGGCAGTGCAAGAGGCATGGTAGTTAATTCCGAATACGTGAAAATGTACGGAGGAAAATTTGTCCTGCGTTTCGATGATACCGATCCTGATATAAAGCGGCCTATGCTTGAGGCTTATGACTGGTATCTCGATGACTTCAAATGGCTAGGGGTTGTGCCTGACCAGGTTGTCTATGCTTCTGACCATTTCCCCATGTATTACGATTACGCAAGAAAACTTATCGAGATGGGTAAGGCTTATGTCTGCTTCTGTAAGGGAGGAGATTTCAAGCAGTTTAAGGATGCAAAGCAAGCCTGCCCTCACAGGGATACCAGCCCCGAAGAAAACCTTATGCACTGGGAGAAGATGCTTGCCGGGGAATACGAAGACCAGCAGGCAGTGCTGAGAATCAAGACCGATATAAAGCACAAAGACCCTGCGTTAAGGGACTGGGGAGCATTCAGGATAAGAAAGATGTCTCATCCCCGCTCTGAGATCGGAAACAAATACATTGTCTGGCCGCTTCTTGATTTCGCAGGGGCTATAGAAGACCACGAATTGGGAATGACCCATATCATCCGGGGCAAAGACCTTATAGACAGCGAAAAGCGGCAGGGATATATCTACAAATACTTCGGCTGGAAATACCCGAGAACAACTAACTGGGGCAGGGTCAAGATCCACGAATTTGGGAAGTTCAGTACGAGTACTCTCAGAAAAGCTATCGAAGCAGGAGAATATAGCGGCTGGGACGACCCGAGGCTTCCAACAATTAGGGCAATCAGGCGCCGTGGAATCCAGGCTGAAGCTCTCAAGAAGTTCATGATAGAGATGGGAGTCGGAATGACTGACGTAAGCATAAGCATGGAGTCTCTCTACGCCGAAAACCGCAAAATCGTGGACCCTATTGCAAACCGTTATTTCTTTGTCTGGAATCCTGTAGAACTGGAAATTACAGATGCTGAGCCGACAGTTGCTAAACTTCCTCTGCACCCTACTGACCATGAAAGAGGATTCAGGGAAATTGCTGCAGGAAATAAAGTACTTGTCTGCACGGAGGATGTCGAAAAGCTGGAAGTGGGCTCTATTATCCGCTTAAAGGATTTCTGCAATATAGAGATTACTTCTCTTTCCCCGCTTCAGGCAAAGCTCTCTAATGTTTCTCTTGAAACCCTTAAAAAAGCAAAGGCAAAAATCATCCACTGGGCCCCACTTGACGGAATAAATGTGAAAGTGCGCGGCCCCGAAGGTGATCTTAACGGTATCGGGGAACAGGGGATTGCAGCCGAACTTGACAAAATTGTGCAGTTCGAACGCTTCGGTTTCTGCAGGATAGATACCGTAAGTGGAGAAGAAGTTGTGGCTTACTTTGCCCACAAATAATTGTTTGGAAGAAAGTGGACAGGAAACTGTTTTATATGTCCAGAAGAAGATGAACAGAAAACTGTTCTCTTTTCTTTTGCTCACTTTTTTTATTCATTTATTCATTTATTCATTTATTCATTGTGTTCCTTATTTCTTATCTGAAAGTGTCTGTAAGTTGTTGATTTGATATTTAATAATAAGCTCACCCGTCTTTTTAGTCATTTTTTAGAGATATTAATTTTGTGATTTTCAGTAGCGCTCCCTATGTAATTTCTTAACTCTTTTAAAGCTCATTTGAAATTCTCAAAAGTTTTTCTTTTATCTTTTTTATACCGAAAAATTTTGCTATTTATGTATGGATTTACTGTAAACTTATTCTTTTTCTCAAAACAAATTTTCTAAAATTACGCACTTTTTAAATTTTTTATATAAATGACAACGTTTAAAAATGTATATATCTCTAAATTATTTATCTTTAGGTTATTAACATTTTTTATATGAAAAATAAATTAAAGATTAAGGAGTAGGACAAATGGGAACTAACAAAAAATTGCAATCAGTAGCCTTAGCATCAGCAGTTCTGATTTTATTTTTGATTATCGTTTCATCTACTGCATCGGCGGTTACTGAGCAAACCGCTTCGCTCACGATCAATAAAACTCAGATAACCACCAGTGGATCAGCAGCGTATCCTTCTATATATGGTGACAGGATAGTATGGCTGGACTGGCGTAATGGGAACCAGAATGACGGACCCTTCAATATTTACATGTACAATATCTCCACTCACAAGGAAACCCAAATTACTACCAGTGGATCAGCAGGGGGTCCTTCTATATATGGTAATAGGATAATATGGCTGGATGGGCGCAATGGAAATAGTCAGAATGATACCGAGAGAGGACATGATGTATACATGTATGATCTCTCCACTCACAAGGAAACCCGGATAACCAATAGCACAATCCCTGAGGATGGATTCGGGTATGACCTCGGGATCGCTATCTCCGGTAACAGGATACTGTGGGGTGGCGCATATCGTTATTGCATTTATGATATCTCCACTAAGAAGGAAACTCATCTCGACCATGTGCCAATAATCAATCCTGCTTTTTCTGGTAACATAATAGTGGGGGTATCTGATATTGATGCACGTCCGAGTAATCTCACAATGTACGATCTCTCCACTAACAAGAAAACTCAGATTACCACCAGCGATTCAGCATTCAGTCCTAATATCGACAATAACATTATAGTGTGGGCAGATTGGCGCCAGGGAGATAATGGAGAATACTACTCCGAGATCTACATGTATGATCTTTCCACTAAGAAGGAAACTCAAATTACCAACAGCGGATCAACATTATATTATAGTCCTGAAATCTCCAAGGACAGGATAGTTTGGCTGGATGGCCAAGGCAATAAATATAATATTTACATGTATAATATCTCAACTCAAGAGGAAACTCACGCTAATAATACATCAATTACAGGATTTGATTTATATGGTGATAAGATAGTGTGGTCGGATTGGAACAATGAAAAAACCAATGTCTACATGGGTACTCTCACCAATTCAAACCTGCCAACTGCTGCCTTCTCTGCATCTCCAACCTCAGGAAAAGCACCAATGAAAGTGCAGTTTAATGACAAAAGTACAGGAACACCAAAGAAATGGAAATGGGATTTTGGAGACGGAACAACTTCAACCAAACAGAATCCAACGCATAAGTATTCAAAAGTAGGAGTTTATACTGTTAAACTTACAGCAACAAATGCTAAAGGCAGTAATACGTTAACAAAAGAAGATTATATAAAAGTTGTAACAAAACCAGTTGCTGCATTCTCTGGATCTCCCACATCCGGAAAAACACCATTAAATGTTAAATTTACTGATACAAGCACAGGAATACCTGCTTCATGGTACTGGACTTTTGGAGATGGATCAAAGTCATACCTTCAGAATCCGATTCATAAATATTCGAAGGCAGGAGTATATACTGTTAGCCTGACAGTAAAGAATGCTGTAGGACGTAGCGTGGTAACAAAAACAAGATATATAACCGTGACAGGAACTTCGCAAGCTCCGACTGCAGATTTCTGGGGTTCGCCACTATCAGGAAAAGCTCCACTAAAGATAACATTTACGGAGATTAGCAAAGGATCGCCAACCTCATGGAAATGGAATTTCGGAGATGGTAAATATTCAACCGAAAAGAGTCCAACACACACATATTCATCTGCAGGAACCTACACGGTTAAACTTACAGCAACAAATGCAGCAGGAAGTAGTACAAAAACAAAATGGAAATATATAAAAGTGGCAAAGTGACTGCAATTTCGAAAACGGTTGTAAACCTCCTCGGGTTCTATAAGATTCCTGGGGTTCTATAAGATTCCTGGGGTTCTATAAGCAATGACTGGGTCCCAATATATAATTTCTTAACTTTTAAAACTCATTCGAAAGTTTCAAAAGTTTTTCTTTTATCTTTTTTATACCGAAAAATTTTGCTATTTATATACAGATTTACTGTAAACTTATTCTTCTTCTCAAAACAAATTTTCTAAAATTATACATTTTCTTAAATTTTTGATTTAAATAACAAAGTTTAAAAATGTAGATATCTTTAAATTATTAACATTTTTTATATGAAAAAATAAAGGTAACTATCCAGCCCAGATAAAACAATGTCAATAGCCATCTTTACTAAAATTCAATAGACAAATTTCTGTTAATTAATTTTCTTTGATTGTTCGCAATTGACTACGTTTTTCATTGTTTATAAGTTATTTTTCGGATTTTTCAGTTTTAGTGGAATCACAATCAACCGACATTCTTTGATATGCTGAATAGTTACAAATAAATTAAAGATTAAGGAGGAGGGTAATTGAAAGTTAACAAAAAATCGTATTCAGTGGCCTTCGCATCAGCACTTCTGATTTTATTTTTAATTCTGTTTCCATCTACGGCATCAGCAGCTTCTCCATCTGCAATCACTGAAACTCGGATAACCAACCATGGAACGGCATCCAATCCAGATATCTATGGTRACAAKATAGTGTGGCAGGATAACCGCAATGGAAACTGGGACATATATATATTTGATCTCTCCACCAAAAAAGAAATTCACACTACCAATAAAACAGATCAGATAAATCCTGCTATCTATGAAAATCTGGTAGTATGGGAGGATGAGCGCAACGGAGGTCATGACATTTACGTGGAAGATCTCTCTACAAAAATACAGACTTGTATCTCTAAAAATAGAGAAGCATATAATCCTGCAATTTATGGCAATAGAATAGTGTGGCAGGACGAAAGTAATGGAAATTCAAATATCTACATGTATGATATATCTACTAAAAAAGAAACTCAGATCACTACCAGTGGAACAGCGTACAAGCCTGATATCTATGGGGATAAGATTGTATGGCTTGACGTTGAATATGTCGTTGTGTACGATCTTTCCAATAAGAAGGAGACTAAAATACCAATAAGAGAATTCTCTAGTTATTACTCGCCTACAATTTACGGAAACAGTATAGTGTGGGTAGATGCCAATGATGAGTATGGTTGCGTTTACGGTGTTTATGTGATGGATCTCCCTACTAAAAAGCTAAATGAACTTATTACCTTCACTGATTCAATGAGCAACCCTAAAATATACGGTGATAATATTGTATATTCTCTTGCTGTAACTGGCGGTCTTTACCCTGATGTCTTAATGTACAATCTCTCCACTTCCGAGTTTAAAGAGATATCCACCAGTCAAACAGCGAAAGAGCCTGATATTTATGGTAACAAAATAGTATGGGTGGACTGGAGAAATGAAGGTCCTGATATTTACATGGCTACTCTCGGTTCAGACCTCCCTGTAGCTTCTTTTTCTGCATCTCCAACTTCTGGGAAAACACCATTAAACGTTAAATTTACTGACACCAGCACTGGCTCCCCAACTTCCTGGTTCTGGAACTTTGGAGATGGATCAAAGTCATACCTACAGAATCCGGTTCATAAGTATTCGAAGGCAGGGACCTATACTGTTAACTTAATAGTAAAGAATGCTGCAGGACGTAACGAAGTAACAAAAACCGAATATATAAAGGTTGTAACAAAACCAGTTGCTGCATTCTCTGGATCTCCCACTTCCGGAAAAGCACCATTAAACGTTAAATTTACTGACACAAGCACAGGAATACCTGCTTCATGGTACTGGAACTTTGGAGATGGATCAAAGTCATACCTACAGAATCCGGTTCATAAGTATTCGAAGGCAGGAGTTTATACGGTTAGCTTAACAGTAAAGAATGCTGCAGGACGTGGCACGGTAACAAAAACAGGATATATAAAAGTGATATCAAAACCAGTTGCTTCATTCTCTGCATCTCCTACCTCCGGAAAAGCACCATTAAACGTTAAATTTACTGACAAAAGCACAGGAATACCTGCTTCATGGTACTGGAACTTTGGAGATGGATCAAAGTCATACCTTCAGAATCCGGTTCATAAGTATTCGAAGGCAGGGGTCTATACTGTTAGCTTAACAGTAAAGAATGCTGCAGGACGTAGCGTGATAACAAACACCAGATATATAA
>NZ_WJBJ01000007.1:0-979 GCF_020804205.1 Methanosarcina sp. DH1
ATAAAAATACAACAAAATACTATAAAAATCAAAGTTGCGCTGGCGCACCCCGCTGCAAGCAACGGGGTATGTTCGCGCCACCGCTCGAAATTCCGTCAAAGGAAATAGTAACCCTAAACGGTTTAGTTTGAGCAGAAGTTAACAACCGAAAAATGGAATTGATAATTATATAGTCATCAACGGTTACCGGGGAAGTTTCCATCCCCGCAGCAAGCTAGCGGGGTATTCGACTGAAATAAATACAACAGTTGCAGGAGTTTTTCCTGAAGTAGTAGATGCAGAAGATGCAGCAACTGGTTTTGCGATTTCATATTTTATGTACTATGACATCCACAAATACCTTTTGTATTACTGCCTTTTGCATCTTTACCTGAAACTGAAGAATCCCCGAAGGTTTACAACCGTTTTCAAAGTTGAAGTCACTCTGACACTTTTATATATTTCCATTTTGATTTTGTACTACTTCCTGCTGCATTTGTTGCTGTGAGTTTAACCGTGTAAGTTCCTGCAGATGAATATGTATGTGTTGGACTCTTTTCTGTTGAAGATTTACCATCTCCGAAATCCCATTTCCATGAGGTTGGGGAGCCTGTACTGGTCTCAGTAAATGTTACCTTTAGTGGAGCATTTCCTGATAGTGGCCAGCCCCAGAAATCTGCAACAGGAGCTTGTGAAGCTTCTGTCACGGTTATATAATCCGTTTTTATTTCCGTATCCTTACCTGCTGCATTACTCACGGTCTCTTTCACAGTATACTTTCCGGGTTTTGAGTATGTATGTGTCGGATTATATTCAGTCACCAGATCTGATCCATCTCCGAAGTTCCATTTCCAATAAGTCGGTGACCCTGTACTCTTGTCAGTAAACTGCACGTTTAATGGGGAAYTTCCTGAGACTGGAGAACCAAYGAAATCTGCATCAGGAGTTTGTGAAGCTTCTGTCACGGTTATATAATCCGTTTTGATTTCCGTATCTTTAC
>NZ_WJBJ01000007.1:989-4289 GCF_020804205.1 Methanosarcina sp. DH1
CCTGTACTCTTGTCAGTAAACTGCACGTTTAATGGGGAACTTCCTGAGACTGGAGAACCAAYGAAATCTGCATCAGGAGTTTGTGAAGCTTCTGTCACGGTTATRTAATCCGTTTTTATTTCCGTATCYTTACCTGCTGCATTACTCACGGTCTCTTTCACAGTATACKTTCCGGGTTTTGAGTATGTATGTGTYGGATTATATTCAGTYACCAGATCYGATCCATCTCCGAAGTTCCATTTCCAATAAGTCGGTGACCCTGTACTCTTGTCAGTAAACTGCACGTTTAATGGGGAAYTTCCTGAGACTGGAGAACCAAYGAAATCTGCATCAGGAGTTTGTGAAGCTTCTGTCACGGTTATRTAATCCGTTTTTATTTCCGTATCYTTACCTGCTGCATTACTCACGGTYTCTTTCACAGTATAYGTTCCGGGTTTTGAGTATGTATGTGTTGGATTATATTCAGTTACTAGATCCGATCCATCTCCGAAATTCCATTTCCAATAAGTTGGGGAACCTGTACTCTTGTCAGTAAACTGCACTTTTAATGGGGAACTTCCTGAGACTGGAGAACCAATGAAATCTGCATCAGGAACTACTGGATTTTGCACAGAAACAGAACCTATAAACTGCCCGAATGCAGCAGGCTCTTTTCCTACCCTCACTGTAGCTGTAATCTTGTTTGTGGCTGTGTTAATTACAGAGACAGCTCCGCTTGTTTCTTTTGCCACATATGCCTTAGTCCCGTCCGGACTGAAAGCAATCCCTAATGGATAACTTCCCACCGTCACTGTGGCTGTAACCTTGTTTGTGGCCGTATTAATCACAGAAAAAGTACCATCTCCATAGTTTGTCACATATACCTTTGTTCCAGCCGGGTTTACCGCAACTCCCCATGGGTACTTTCCYACTTTTACTCTTGCTGYAACCTTATTTTTTGATGTGTCAATTACAGAAACATCGTACTCATTCGTCACATATACCCTTGTTCCAGCCGGATTAACTGCAACTCCGGTAGGGAGGTTTCCTACTTTTATTGTGGCTATAGCCTTGTTTGTTGATGYGTCAATTACAGAAACAGTRTTATCAAGGGAATTCGCCACATATACCTTWGTTCCTGCCGGGTTAACTGCAATTCCACAAGGATAATTTCCTACATACACTGTAGCTGTAACCTTATTTTTTGATGTGTCAATTACAGAGACTGTCTTACTACCTTCGTTTGCCACATATACCTTTGTTCCCGTCGGATTAACTGCAACTCCCCAGGGGTTTTTTCCTACCYTCACTGTGGCTGTAACCTYATTTTTTGCAGTGTCAATTACGGAAATAGTTCCACTTTTTTCTTTCGACACATACACTTTTGTTCCAKCGGGGTTRACTGCAACCCCGTAGGGAGATTTTCCTACATTTATTGTGGCTGTAACTTTGTTTGTTGTGATGTCAATTACAGAGACAGTGGTGCTGCCGCTATTAGTAATGTAGGCGTATTTAGCCGTACTTGAAGTATTTTGTGCAGTAGCTGCCGATGTAGTAGAGAATATCAAAATTAAAAATAAAACAATGGCTGTTGAAACTAAAGCTACTGAACACAATTTTTTGTTCACTTTCATTGTCTTACTCCATTATATTTCGTCCTACATCCAGCAGGTAAATTGTTGTTTCAAATATTTTTACTGATAGCGTTTTTGTGGGAACTTAGATGAGTCCTATATTCCTTATTTGTAACCTGTCTGCTGCTTCTGTTTATATGATGCTTGGACATATGTTAACACGTGTTAAATGAGGGCAAATTAATAGGTGTTGAACAGCGCTATCCTGGCATCCTCTTCATTTCAAGGGAAAATATTTTAACGAAAAAACTTAAAATAATTTTATCACATATTTTGGAAGTTAAACTGATTTTTTAATACTTTTTTAGTCTTAATACTTTTTTAGTCAATACTTTTTTAGTCAATATTTTTTTAGACATGAGAAAACTTTTCAACTCTCAACAAAGAGATGAAACCTACTTTTTCCCGTACAGTTTGAAGAGGATACTTATCCTGAAAAATATCCAAATTTTAATGTCTATCTGCCGAATACAGGTTTTTTTCTAAAACTCAGTTCCAAAATCCAGGTATTTTTTTCGTTTTTGGATTTGTAGAAAACCTATCTAAATCAGCTTTAATTGGATCTGAAAATGAATGTGTAAAAGTATATCAGGTAGTTCAGTTTAAACAATTGGTAATTCTGTCTTTCCGAGGATTTCCCACGAAAAACTTTAATGTTGATATAAAATTTTTTATAAATTATGCATCTGCCAAAAGCCCATGAGGATTTCTACATAACCAGATTTTTTAATTACAGATTGAACCGGAGTTTATAAAATCATGAAAATCGGGATGTAGCTATAAATAATCTGCAGGTTTAATAACAAAATTTATTAAGCACCTTATCCGTGTAGTTCAATTTTAGCGTCATTTATCTTGAACTGATCCACCGTCGGTAATTATATCGTTTCCACATTGTCTATACGAACCATTATAGGGATCTTGTTATATCGATTATATATTAGATACTTCAGGCGGTAGATTATCTATTTTTCTTCCACGATTACTGATTCGCTCTATATTTAGATTTTTTATATTAAAGTGTTTCTAATTCTTGTCCATAAACTTTGTTTTTGGTTACAATTTCTGTTTTATATTATATTTCGCCCCCCTCTCAAAAATAAGGCGATTTTTGTAACAACTGAACAAACTTATTGAATCAAAGGTGGGCACATGCTTAACAAAATCAATGATTTTAACTTGAATCCCACAATGTTCAAAAGAATCCAGTTTAAATTTAGAAAACAAACTAAAAATTTAGACTTAGTCAGTCTTTAATCTCAACCTAATTTAGAAAGTTAAATTTAATCACTCAAAAATATACCGAGGTACATGGAACTCAGAGTAACTAATGTTAACTCTAAAAACAGAATAAGAGGAGACAGAATTTGTTTTGTCCCAAAATTATTTCGTCTCCAAAACCCCATTTTCATTTAGTGTGGGTTTTCAAACTCGTATCAATCAAAGTTGCGCTGGCGCACCCCGCTGCAAGCAACGGGGTATGTTCGCGCCACCGCTCGAAATTCCGTCAAAGGAAATAGTAACCCTAAACGGTTTAGTTTGAGCAGAAGTTAACAACCGAAAAATGGAATTGATAATTATATAGTCATCAACGGTTACCGGGGAAGTTTCCATCCCCGCAGCAAGCTAGCGGGGTATTCGACTGAAATAAATACAACAGTTGCAGGAGTTTTTCCTGAAGTAGTAG
>NZ_WJBJ01000008.1:0-31241 GCF_020804205.1 Methanosarcina sp. DH1
GAAAAGAAGAATTTATGCAAAAAGCCCTTGAAATAGCCTCAAATATTCAAGATGATTCTGACAGAGCAGAGGCCCTTTCTGTTCTTGTTCCTCATTTTGATGGCCAAAGAAAAGAAGAATTTATGCAAAAAGCCCTTGAAATAGCCTCAAATATTCAAGGTGATTTTACACGAGCATCTACCCTTTCTGTTTTTGTTCCTCATTTTGATGGCCAAAGAAAAGAAGAAGTGATGGAAAAAGCCCTTGAAATAACCTCAAATATTCAAGAGGGTTATTACATAGCACATGTCCTTTCTGTTCTTGTTCCTCATTTTGATGGCCAAAGAAAAGAAGAAGTGATGGAAAAAGCCCTTGAAATAGCCTCAAATATCCAAGATGATTTTAAACAAGCATCTGCCCTTTCTGTTCTTTTTTCTCATTTTGATGGCCAAAGAAAAGAAGAATTTATGCAAAAAGCCCTTAAAATAGTCTCAAATATTCAAGATGATTCTGGCAGAGCATTTGCTCTTTCTGTTCTTGTTCCTCATTTTGATGGCCAAAGAAAAGAAGAAGTGATGGAAAAAGCCCTTGAAATAGCCTCAAATATTCAAGATGATTCTGACAGAGCATTTGCTCTTTATTCTCTTGCTCCTCATTTTGATGGCCAAAGAAAAGAAGAAGTGATGGAAAAAGCCCTTGAAATAGCCTCAAATATTCAAGATGGTTATTACATAGCACATGTCCTTTCTGTTYTTGTTCCTCATTTTGATGRCCAAAGAAAAGAAGAAGTGATGGAAAAAGCCCTTGAAATAGCCTCAAATATTCAAGATGATTTTAMACGAGCATYTRCCCTTTCTGTTCTTGTTCCTCATTTTGATGGCCAAAGAAAAGAAGAAGTGATGGAAAAAGCCCTTGAAATAGCCTCAAATATTCAAGATGATTCTGACAGAGCAGAGGCCCTTTCTGTTCTTGTTCCTCATTTTGATGGCCAAAGAAAAGAAGAATTTATGCAAAAAGCCCTTGAAATAGCCTCAAATATTCAAGATGATTCTGACAGAGCAAAGGCACTTTGTTTTATATTATCTCTTATGAGGAATTCTCCAGTGAATAAGCTTTATTTTTTGTGGAGAAGAGTAATTCAAATTCTTAAAGAAGGTACTCGAAGTAACTTACTTTCTAATATCACCACATTAATTCCAGTTATGAATTATTTGGGTGAAGATGAAAAGTTATTTGAGATTTCTCGGGCTATTATAGACGTGTCGCATTGGTTTCCGTAAAGTAAGTATTCTGATGGGTACTGTGTAGTCTACGGGGTATGTGTTAAATTTTCAGTATTCAATGACGTCTGTCTGGAGGTAAAAACCCATCAATTACACAGTACCTCACAGAGCCTTTTCTATGAATAGAGATATTTTATGTGAAGATAGGACATACCGGATAAAATGAAATTAGTACATGCCGGATAAAATGAAATCAAAATATGAAATCAGATATCTTTGACATTTTAAAGACAGTGGGACCAATTATGAAAAGCACAGTATATCTTTACGTATTTGACACAATGGCTGACTGGGAAATTGGTTATTTAAGCGCCGAATTAAACTCGGGAAGATTCTATAGAAAAGAGTCGCAGCCTTTAAAAATAGTCACAGTTGGCATAGATAATACTCCTGTAATTACAATGGGTGGCATAAAAATAATACCTGATATCGGGCATGAAGAATTTATCATTGAAGATGCTGCAGCCCTGATCCTCCCTGGCGGAAATACATGGACAGAACCGATTCACGACCCAATTTTAAAAAAGGCTGAAGAATGTTTGCAGAAAGGTGTAGTTGTTGGGGCGATTTGCGGCGCTACAATGGGACTTGCTGAAAAAGGGATGCTGAATAATAGATGGCACACCAGCAATGATCTCGGATTTCTTAAAATGATGTGTCCAAACTATGCAGGAGAAATGTATTATAAACAAGAACCGGCTGTAACTGACGGAAATCTGATTACTGCTTCCGGAACAGCTCCACTGGAATTTACTGTTCGTGTGTTGAAGAAACTGGATGTATTCTCGCTGAAAACGGTGGATTCATGGTACAATCTTTATCGTACTCAAGAACCGAAATATTTCTATGAGCTAATTAGTTCTATTCAATGAACTGCAAAAAGTTCATTTAATTTTGTAAATATTGAACTTACACGGTTGAACCAAAAAATCAATATGTTTTAACCCTTCAATTGTTGAAAACATTCATTATGCTGGAATTAAGTTTTACGAAACAATTTTTTCTTAATTTTTCGCCTGGCACTGCCTGACATCTGTTTAAGAATGATGGGTGTGGGCGTATTTTTTCCCGCAGGGGCGACTTTTCCTTCCCTGATTGCTTCCAGCACGGAGTCAAGGGTATTTTCCGAGGCATTGATCGTGGTGTATGCCTGGCCTACCATTTCGGGGATATGAGAATCGCTTCCTGCAACGCCCGGAATTCCAAGCCTCTTTGCCTCGGTTGCAGCTTTTCGGTTGGCTCTATTAAAAAGGCAGCGGGAATTGAAAACCTCAATGGCATCAACGTCAAGTCCTTCAAAACTTCCTATCCCGTGAGAACTGCGCTTGAAGGGATGAGGGATAATAACCGTACCTCCGAGTTTCCTGGCTCTATCTATCGTTTCTTCCGGACTCAGATGAGGCTCGATATTCTGGCTGATTCCGAGAACAAGGATATGTCCCTTCGAAGAACTAACCTCAACCCCGGGAATGACCGTAAGCCCAAGGCCAAGTTCCAGGGCTCTTTTTTCACAGGCAAGCCCGCCTTCCACATTGTCGTGGTCACAGATAGCAATCCCGTCAAGCCCTTTTTTACGTGCAGTTTTAAGGATGTCGTCATGGCTTGATTTGCTATCTTTTGAATACTCGGAATGTACATGCAGATCGAATTTCATGCTAACAGGAAAATGAGGAATGGATTTATATAAATTTTGAAACGGGAGTCCATCGACATCCGAGTTTATTACAGACCGCAGGAAATTTCGTTTACTTACGGCAGAAAATTTCGTTTACTTACGACAAGAACTTTCGTTTACTTACGAACAAATCATGTTTTAAAAACGAGATAAAAATTCTGGAGGAATTGCGAACGGGCCGAAACATAGCAAAAATCTTGTTTTAAGGGTGTAGTTTAGGATATTAGGAGGGTCTGACATTTTCAGTAAACACCCGTTCGCATGTAAACAAACAACTTCTGGATATAAATATCTTTCGTGAATATACGAACAATATTCAGGTCATACAAAAAACTCCCTGAGAAAAAGATATTGGAAAACGTTATATCAATATTCCAGTAGTTTTTATAAAATTCAAAAAGCTTTATACTCTTCTGAAAAGCCCGGGAGTGATACATATTCTCGGGCACAAATCTTAGAGAGGTTTGGTCCAAACTTTTTCAAAAAAAGTATGATCAAAAACCAGGTCTTTTAAAAATAGGTCTTTTAAAAATATCAGACTCAAACTTTTTTTGAAAAAGTTTGATCAAAGACGCAGGCTTTTTAGAACCTCGAAGCAGAATCACTCACTTCTTTGAGCTTCCTGAGGTTCAAGGAGTGCATGTGCCCGGCTAATTATTTCTGTTCTTGCTTCATAATCCAGAAAGATTCGCTCTCCGAATTCAACATTGTGCACAATTCCTTCTTCATACAGCCATGAGAGGATTGACATTCCTTTTTCCGAATTAGGAAGGGAAAGAGAGCAAAAACACCAGGGAGGCAGATGCTTTATTATCTCGTCTTTTAGCGCAGCCATACCTGTGCCTTTTTTTGCAGAAACAAAGACCGGATTCGGGGCCATATAGCCTATATGATCCATAATCGCTTCAAGTTCGGATTCATTAACCAGATCGGCTTTATTAAGCACGGTAATAATAGGAACTCCCTGTATCCGGTCCCAGAGAGTATCGTGAGATGTCGAAAGTTTCTGAAGGATCGTTTCGGGTTTTTCGCTTGCATCCACGACCAGGAGTATAAGGTCCGAGAGAAAAATCTCGTCAAGGGTGGACTTGAAGGCATCAACCAGCCAGTGAGGAAGGTCTTCTATAAAACCCACGGTATCGGTCAAAAGAGCTTTTCGCCCCCCGAGGTCCAGAGCTCTGGTCATGGGCACAAGCGTTGTAAAAAGCATGTTCTTTGCCTCAACACTTTCATTTACAATTGCGTTGAAAAGCGTGCTTTTTCCGGCGTTTGTATATCCTGCAAGGGAAATTAAGGAAAAACCTTTCCTGTGCCTTAAGGCCCGCAGGGATTCGTCATCCTTTTCTGCAGATTCAAGCTCATTCTGAATTCTTGTTATCCTCTTCTTCAGGTCCTGTTCATAAGAGTCCTCGTAGTCTCCAAGCCCCATGAAACCTGCCCTTTCTTCCTTTTTAAGGAGAGACACAACAGCTCTTGCCCTTGGCACCTCATATCTCAATCTTGCCAGTTCGACCTGGAGTTTTGAACGGTGGGTAGTTGCTCTTTTTGCAAATATCTCAAGGATGAGCTGGAATTTATCGATAACCTGGCATCTGCAGATTTCCGAGATATTGAAGAGCTGGGTTGTAGAGAGCCTGTTATAGAAAATGACTTTCTCTGCACCCGTACTTCTGGCAAGTTCGGCAAGTTCCTCTATTTTCCCCCGGCCAAGCTGGTATTTTGAATCGGGATTCCTGGTTTGCTTAAGCTCACAGACCGGCAGGTAACCTGCAGCCTTTGCAAGCTCTCGGAGTTCCTGTAAGAGGTATTCTTCACGTTCAGGGTCCGAATTGGGAATTGTTCTTTTAACGAGAATTACCCTGTTACCGTTGTCGGATCCGTTATTGGATTTCTGTTCAGTTGAAATTCTTACGCCTCGATTTCAAGTTCTTTTATCAGTAAATTGCGGGCGCTCAGGGATATATGGTGCACGAGTTCAATCGATTGTCTCTCGGCAATTGATTCCTGATATTTAAAAGCCCTGGAAAACATACTTTCGGTTACCCATTTGGGTTTATTATACATATCCCCCTTTTCTGCCACAATCGTACCCTCAAAGGAAAGCTGGTCAGCCGTGTCTTCGATTAGCTGTACGACGTCCAGCAGGCTGGGAGCTCTTTTTTGCCAGAGCGGAAGTATTTTGATCTGCTTTATTTTTTCAATATGGCTAGCCGAAACCGTAAGCGCTGCAGCCGCACATACCATATAATACCCTCCTTTAATCCTGTGCCTGCCAGAGATGTCTACTGCGATAATATCCCACATATGCTTCACCATCGGCTGAAAATCTGTTTTTTCATAAAATTCAGAACCGTTAAGATCGGGGAAACTCCTTCCGGTCAAGTCTGAACTAACACTCGAATAAACACTCGAATAAACACTCGAATAAACACTCGAATAAACACTCGAATAAACACTCGAATAAACACTCGAATAAACACTCGAATAAACACTCGAATAAACACTCGAATRAACACTCRAATAAACACTCGAATGAACACTCAAATAAACACTCGAATATTTACATCTTCGTCCGGCTGATGTCAAGGTATTCGATTTCTTCTCCTTTCTCAACCGCAAAAAGCATTGTTTTCCTGACGCTGTTTGCGAGCCTGACAGCTCCGGACATAACTGGAAGCCTGAATTCGAAATCCGCAGGAATGGCATTTACAAGATATTCCGAGTGCGGAATTTTTTCAATAGACTCAACCTTTCGGTATACCCTGAAATTCGTCCCGAATTTAAAACCGGTTTTAACCACATGTCCCGAATCCCTGAGATTTTTATATGCACTGTACTTTCTCAGGAAAGAGCTCTCAATCTCCGAGGCTTTCTCGACAAACTCGTCAAACGAAAACACTTTACCTTTCCTGTCCCGAACCGTTATTACGCCTCTTGAAAAGAGGTAAAGGGATTCTACAAGGGAAAGCTGAAGCCTTTCGGAGTCCAGCATTTTCCCGTAAAAGCCTCTTTTATAGAGAGTTTCCGAAGCCTGAGCATCCCAGGCTATTACCCTGTCTTCCAGGAAAGTGGCATCGGCTTTGACGGCAGGATATAGCTCAGACATTTCTCCTTCAGGAGCTGCGGTTTTAACCTCATAGAAAGTAAGGTCACTTTCTTCATCCACCACAGCAAGGATAAACTGCTTATGCACGTTCTCTGCCGAGGTAACTGAGTCCTGAAGAAGTTTTACAGGAAGGAGCTGCCTTTCAGACTGGACATGAACAAAAATGTTTGCCGCACTTTTACCCGGGTGGCTGCCTCTGGGATACACCCGGAAATCCGCAGCTGATGGCTGGACATAATATCCTCTTTCTTTAAGGTCCTTATAAACTATGTATTTCAGCTCAAAATTCGGCTGCCTCAAAGAAGCCTGTTCGAAAAAGGCTCTGAAATCTAGCAGTATGCCTTCGAGTTCGATCTCGAGCTTTCCTCTGGACAGGAGAAAAGCAGCTTCTACAAGAGAGAGTTCAAGCCCCTCGCCTTTAGGACGCCCGAAGTAACCAGTTTTATAAAGTTCGGCTACCGCTTCCTTTCCGGCAAGGACCCGGTCTCCTTTAAGTTGTGTTTTCAATAGATTCACCTGAGAAGAAAATGAAATGAAAATAAGTTCTTTACCAGTATGGCTTGCTGTAGTTTAATTTGCTATAGCGTAATTTCTCTTGATATAGGTTCTCATAAAATAGTTTGTTATTAAAATAATTTATTATTAAAATAAGTTATTATTAAAATAAGTTATTATTAAAATAATTTGTTATGTTTGTTGTACTCTAATCTGTTGTAATCTAAATTGTTATAATCGATTAATATAATATTGCTTTTTTGACCTGAAATAGAGAATAGGGTTTGCATACGCTAAGGAATTAGCCTTCATAAATTATGGAAGAACCCGCGATTCCCTAAAATTTCTTGCAGCCTCTACAAGTGAGCTTGCAAGCTCCCTGTAAGCAACTCCGTGCAGGTGGGCATACGAGCCCAGGGTATTTCCAGAAATAAGCCCGTCCATGTCGTTCTTTATGCCTGTGCCTCTTGACAGAGTTATTGCAAATTCAGCATCTTCAGGAATTTCCCATATTTCAGAATGGTGGAATTCGTGTCCCTTGAAGCTGTTGCCTTTTTTCCCGAGAAGGCAGTCCTGATTAAGGGTTCCTATATTGTAGCTGACAACTCTTGTCTGTCCCATTATAGTATGCCCTGGCAGAGCCCCAACCATTGAGTATGTAGATTCCGGCATTGATGCATCGTGATAGGTGCCTTTTCCGGGGACGCCTGTGCTTATTTTTTCCGTAAGGTACATAAGCCCTCCGCACTCGGCATAAATAGGCATACCTGCAGCAGACGCCTTTTTAATATCCTGGCGCATGGACTCGTTAGCTTCAAGTTCGGCTGCAAAGAGTTCGGGATAACCTCCCCCTATATAGAGCCCGTCAACATCTGGAAGTGAGTGGTCTTTAACAGGGCTAAAGTAAACGATTTCTGCGCCTGCAAGATTCAGGAGATCTATGTTATCGCGATAGTAGAAGTTAAAAGCCTCATCAAGGGCGACCCCTATCTTTGGCCTGGGTGCTCCGGGATCGGAGACAGAAGTAAAAACGCTATTGTCAGGGGTTTTCAGGGGTTTTGCGCTTTTTGCGATTTCCATAAAGCGGTCTACGTCAATTCCTTTATTGATAATTTCTTCAATGCCGTGAAGGCGAGCTTCAAAGCCCCCGTCCCCAAGTCGTCTTCGGCCTTCGAGAGCTGGCATAAGCCCTAAATGGCGCATGGAAATCTGCATTGCAGGGTCTCTTGGAACAATTCCTATCACCGGAACGCCTGTATAGTGTTCGATTGCCTCTTTTGCTTTTTCGGCATGACGGCGGCTTCCTATGTTATTAAGGATAACTCCTGCAATTTCCACATCAGGGTCGAAGTTCCTGTATCCGTTGATAAGGGCAGCACTCGAACGGGTAATGCTCCGGGCATTGATTACGAAGATCACAGGACATTTAAGGATCTTTGCAATCTGGGCAGTGCTTCCAAGGTCGCTTAAGCTTTCAAAACCTTCGTAAAGACCGCGAACCCCTTCAATAATTGCAATATCCGCTTTCTCGCCGGCATCGCAGGCATGGGTATAGACATCCAGAATCCCGTTCTCATCCATAAGGTAGCCGTCAAGGTTCCGGCAGAACCTGCCAGTTATTTCAGTATGATAACTCGGGTCGATATAGTCCAGAGCGACCTTAAAAGGCTGGACTTTGTATCCCCTTGAAACGAGAGCAGCCATCAGGCCCATGGAGATTGTAGTCTTGCCTGAGGAAGAACGGTCTGCGGAAATGAGAATCCTGGGAATATTCCCTGCTGTGGATTGCTTGCCATTAAGCATTTTTGATACCCCTGATGTGTTTATTCACCCTGATGTGTTTACTCAACTTATTGCCACTCTAATTCATTTTGTCAATTCCCTCAACCGCTCGTCACTCAGGGAATCGGCTGTAACTCTGTTTTCGTTTTCAAGTATTGCTTTCCCAAGTTCACGATAGATCTGAGCAATATCGGATTCAGGTGCCTTTTCCATTACAGAGTAACCTTCCCTTTCACAGTCCTGGACTACCTGCCTCTTAGGGATAAAAGCCATAAGCTGGCTGCCGATCTCCTCCGAAAACTTTGAAACAATTTCCTCTTCCCTGCTCACGTTTCTTGAATTACAGATTACCCCGCTAAGCGGCATTCCTATCTTCGATAAGCCTTTGCAGATATTATTTGCTGCATAAAGAGGCATGTACTCTCCTGAGGTCAGTACATAAATCTCATTTACGAACCCTTTCCTGATAGGGGCAACAAACCCTCCGCAGACGATGTCTCCTGGTACATCGTAAATGATCAAATCCTGCTCTTTTAAGAGATTTCCTGAGACGCTTTTCAATTTCTGGATGGCAACAATGATTCCTCTCCCTGCACACCCTATACCTGGTTCCGGGCCGCCTGCTTCTACGCATTTGACGCCTGCATACCCTTCAAAGACCACATCTTCTTTCTTTATGTCCACACCCTCGCGCAGGAGGTCGAGAATCGTTGGAATTCTCCTGCCTCTTAGAAGGGTGATTGATGAGTCACTTTTAGGATCGCAGCCTATAATCATAACCTTCTTTCCTGCCTCGGCGCAGGCAGCGGCAATGTTTGAGGCCGTACTTGATTTACCTATGCCGCCTTTTCCGTAGATCGCTATGATCTTCTGGTTTTTCAAAGGATCTTCCTCCTGATTTTGTCCTGGATCTTCCTATTCAGGCTTCCTTTGCAACTTCCCTTAAGGTAGCCCCAAACTCTGACTCCACAATTTCACTGACTCCCAGCGTTTTCGGGTGGAGGTCAATTTCAACCAGCACGTACTCATGCCCCATCTCTTTTAAGGGCAGGACCTGTCTAGGGCCGTTAGTAATCGAAATAAGCTCCATGTGCTTTATGTGTTCCATAGGGATTGCGTGCGGGACACCTGTAATGATCGCAAAATCAAAGTCACTATATTTTTCCTTTATTAATTCGCTGACCTTTTCGCCTGCAACCGGGTACTCGTCCATGCCGCCAATGATTTCATGCACCTCAACTCCGTGTGCTTTGAAGTCTCTCATTATGTACTCGGCATGCTGCCTTACTCTGGGAAGCCCGAGCTCTGGGTCGATATTTGCCATATTGATAAGTTTTTCTTTTTTCCCGAGAGTTGCTGCAACCTCATTGACTGCAAGGGTAATGTCTGCAAACATGTAACCGGTTTCTTTTTTGGCATTCATGATGACAAGGCCCTTCTTTCCTTCCTTGAGGAGTTGAATTACACGCTGTGCGGCTTTGTATTTGACATCCCCGCGGGAGGGAGCGAGGTATTCCCTGCTTGCAGCTCCAAACCGTTTTTCCACTTCGGTCGCTTTTTCAAGGAGATATTTTTGACGCTCGAACTCTTTGTGATCAATAATCCCTACATCGAGTGCGGATTCCAGGGCAAAGAGTACTCCTTTTGTGTTATTGTGATAGCCTGCATGCACCTCAACTTCGATTACAGGGACATCAGGATTTGCCTCTAGCACGGCGTCATGCATTTCTTCTCCTATGATCATGCTGGGACAGGTTCCTACAATACCTATAAGTTTAGGATTGAAAAGTTCCACTGACTTGTTTATCAGTTCTACAAGTTTGTCATGCCCTCCGAATACGAAATTATTCTCATCAAGGCCTGTGGTAACCACATGTATACCGTCTTCTTCGAGCAGCCTTGCGTGTTTAAAGGAACACCCGGGAGGCCCATGCAGTATAGCGACATCAACATTTAAGTCTCTCAGAGTGTAAAGAGCCGCAACTATGGAACTTGGGCGGGGATGAATGATTGAAATCTCTTTTTCAGCCATGGCGAATCCTCTTGCTTAAATAATAGGGATATTGATGAGAATGATAGAACGCATTTCCCTGAAAATTTCTGTATCCTCAGGATATGAACTACTACCTGTATCCTCAGGATACGAACTACCACCTGTACCACAATGGGATTGGGAAACACGATCAGTTGACATTAACGCGAGTAATGGAAACGAATACAGATTGGAAGAGCCTGTATAAAACTCTATCATAAAAATTTCGGCAAACATCTGAAGTCTTATTCTGGCCTGTATCCAGAATCGGCTTTTAACGGAAGCTTTAACGGAAACATTTCACTGAAGAAAGTATTATATCATCGCCTCCTGCAAATTCCGAGGCTTTTGAAAGACCTTCCGGAAGACCCTGTGCATAAGAAATATTTTTCCCATTTACTGTCTTCATCCGTTCTCCTACCAGGATAACCTGCTTACACTTTGTACCAAACTTTTCTACAAAGCCCTGTACGAGTTCTGGAGGTAGTCCTTCACAGACCTGAGAGGCTTCTTCTCCCAACACAAGGATGATGCCTTTCTTTTTTTCGTCCTTTCTCTTAAGGAGGGCATAATCAAGGGCTTTTTCGGCTGAGAGAATATCCATGCCTGAATTGGAATTGTCTATTAGGGAAATACCATTCATTTCTTTTTCCTGCATCCTGCCTGAAAGCCCTCTGAATCCTTCAATTGCCGAAATAATAGCTTCAGGTTCAATTCCAAGTTCGAGGGCGGCTGCCGACGCTGCGACAAAGGCAGTTCTGTAAGCTGAAATATTATATCCTGGACGCAGGGAAGCTGACAAAATTTCCTTTCCCCTGTGCATGAATCGAATGCCAGAGCCTGAAAATGTAGGCAAAGCCTGTAGCTCGGTTGAGCCTGCTGACATTGATGGACTTGATAGACCAGTTGACCTTGATGAATCTAATAGGCCGATTGATGAATTTGATAGACCGGTTGACCTTGATGATCTTGATAGATCGTCTGGTCCTGGTAAGTCTGAAGACATTACTAACTCTGGGGGTACTGATAGGACTGAAGTCCCGGACCCGGTTTCTAGCACAAAATCGGCTGTTTGGTCTGAAGTTCCGGAAAGCTGGCCACTGAAAGGGTCTTTGAAGGTTAATACTTTTATTTTGTCTGTTTTTGCAGCTTTAAGGGCTTTTTTGGCCCCGGAATTGATTAGAAGGATACTCCCGGCTTTTGCGAGCTTTACAAGCTGGAGTTTTGCCTCGCTTGCAAGGGCTGTATTGTTTGCAATTCCGTAGTCCGGAGAAAGGGTTGTAAGAATCCCCAGGTCAGCAGTGCCTGTGCCTCCTATTGAGATCTCAAAGATAAAAAAATCCGGCCTGAGTCCGGCTTCAAAAACTTTCTCAACTGCAACCAGAATGCTTCCTGGAGTTATGCTCAGACCCCTGTAAATAAGAGAAGAAATACCTGCTTTCCAGTATTCGAGCCCACGTGAAGTGTGCAGCACTACTTCAAAATGCCTGGAGAGCATATCGGCCAGGAGGGAGGAGGTACTTGTTTTTGCTTTTACGCCGGTAACCTCGACCGTTTTTATGCCTGAAAGCCTTGAATCGTTTTTAAGTATTTCTCCGACAATTTCGTGGTGCGAAAGGATGTCTTTTTTCTGTGCCCTGGCTTCTACAAGCATCGGATAGGCAGGATCAAGATGCACAGGCGCTACAATGATGTCGAATCCTGAGGCAGGAAGAGGATTTTTTGAGCAGTGTATCCCGTACTTCTCCTCAAGTTCAAGCAGTGTTTCAGGCTTGACTGTCCCGTATACGTCTATTCCGCTTACTTCATTTCCAGCGGCTGCAAGGCTTTTTGCGATAGGAATGCCGCCGTGGGTCAGGTCGAGCACGGCGAACTTCTTTCGGTACAGGTCCATGATAAAACCGGACCCCAGGTGTGAATTTAAAGGGCTTCCTGAACCCTTTTGAACACAAGGTCTGCGATAAGCTCATCGGCTCCGAGAGGGTTTGCATAGCATAAAGGAATGGTTTTTCCGTCAATTTCCAGGGTACCGCAGCCATTTTTGTCCAGGCTCAGTATCTCCGGGATGTCCTTTGTGATATGAACTCCAGATGCCAGGAAAACCGGTACTGCTGCAATTTTTGTCACGCCAGTACCTGCAAAGCCTTCAATTGCCTCTTCAAGGGTTGGCTCACTGTTTTCCATAAAGCCGGCTCTTACAACAACATCAGAGTGTTTACGTGCAATATAGTCTGCGATCTTAGTGACTACTTCTTTATTGTAAGGCAGCTTGCTCCCGTGGCCTATGGCCAGAATTCCGAGTTTTTCTGTCATATTAAAAACCTCAATATCTATCTGTTCGGGCTTAACACAATTGTTTGAATTTGTAATAATGAAGAGTTTAACATAGTTAGGATTTATATGATATAATCCTTTTGAGAAAGAAACAGCGGGAGAAAGTTTTGATAGATATGGGCATAATTTACTATTATTATAAAATTATAATGTGGATGTATGTATTTATCGGATTGATTTCAGTTTTTCAATTTTGATATGAACCGTTGCCTGGGGCTAAAGTTGTTGTTTCAGTCGAGTTCCCGTAGCTGCTTTGGATATATTCTCGCCAACGCAATTTTAGTTTCTTACAATTAAATCTAATTTTATTATTTAGTATTAAATCATAATAGCTTTATGTTATTAATATTTATATGTTTTAACATCTAAAATTTTGATTTTATTTGGGTAGATAATATGACGGACAACACTTACAGTCATACTGGAAGCTTTTGGAGCAGCATCCGTAACCTGGCAACTCGTTATCAGGATTTTTTACTTGACCCCGGAACATTATTTACTGTGGCAAGCGGGGTTTTGCTTATAATAGCAATACTTGCTTATCCACAAAACATGCTGTCAGAAGGAAATATTACGAGCGAAGGTAACTGGTTATATCTATTATCTGCACTGGTTGGATCATCGTTTATATGGTGGTCTGCCTACCAGGGGATTAAAGAAAAAGACTTTACTGCTGATATCCCGGTTACTATCGCAACAATTGCTGCTATTGCTATCGGGCAGTATTCAGCCGCTGCAGTCGTAGCCGTACTTTTGCTTCTGGGGGGTATGCTGGAGGAGCTTGTCTCTGCAAGAGCAGGAAAGGCACTAGAATCCCTGGCAAAACTGTTGCCTGATAGAGTCACAGTCAGGCGTGATGGACACGATATTGTAGTGTCTCTTGAGGAAGTTAAGGTAGGGGACACGATCCTGGTCAAGTCTGGAGAACGTATTGCTGTTGACGGAACTGTTCTTTCAGGCACTGCTTCAGTAAATCAGGCTGCTATTACCGGAGAGAGTCTGCCAGTTGATAAACAGGAAGGAGATGACGTTTTTGCAGGCACTCTTAATGAAGTAGGTGCAATGGAAGTGCTGGCCACTAAAGTTGGAAATGAAACAACCATCGGACAAATACATCGCTTGATTGAGGACGCGCAGATTCAGAAGCCAAAGATAGAGAGGCTCTTGAACAATCATGCTAAATTTTACACGCCTACTGCAATTATCTTAGGCGGCTTGCTATGGTGGTGGAGTGGGGACCTGACACGAGCAATTACTATGCTAATAGTATTTTGTCCATGCGTGATGGTACTCGCTACACCCACAGCGCTTGTGGCTTCGGTTGGTAACGCGGCGTTAAGAGGCAATCTCATTAAAAAAGGAGCAACGATAGAATCTATGGCCAGGATAGATACCGTTATTTTTGATAAGACAGGGACACTTACTCACGGTAAACCAAAACTTGCCAGCGTCATAGCATTGAACAAAAATAAAGATGAAGACTTATTAGCTGATGACTTATTGTTATTGGCTGCAATCGCAGAGAAGTTCAGTGAGCATCCGCTTGGAAAAGCTGTTGTCAAAGCTGCGGAAGAGAAGGGGTTATTAATCCCGGACCCAGAATCATTTGAATCCTTATCAGGAACAGGCATAAAGGTTAAAGCCAAAGGGAAAAACATCTTTGTAGGCCGTCTGAAACAAGCATCCGAATTTAATATATCAATCTCTCATGAAGCTGAAGAGAGCATTAAAAAACAATCTCAATTGGGACGTAATGTAGTCATGATAGGCATTGATAACGAGATCGCAGGGTTGCTAACATTTGAGGATAGAATAAGGCCGGAGTCAAAAAAGTCTATAGAGAACCTTCATAGACTCGGAATAAAGACAATAATGATCACAGGTGACAGCAAAGTAGTTGCGGAACAGGCAGCTAAAACCCTTGGTATAAATGAAATATATGCCGAAGTAATGCCCCAGGAAAAAGTCGAAATTGTGAAACGTCTACAGCTTGAAGGTCATAAAATCATCTTCGTAGGCGACGGTGTTAATGATGGTCCGGCACTTGTCACGGCTGATGTAGGAATAGCTATGGGACTTACAGGAACAGATGTGGCAATAGAGACAGCAGAAGTTGGACTATTATCCGATGACCTTTTAAAAATTCCGTACCTTATAAGCGTATCCAAGAAGGCGATAAGCACTATCTGGCAAAATGTTGTATTCTCGCTTAGCGTTCTCTCAATGGCAGTTATATTGACTATACCGGGCATACTTACACCCGTTACAGGAGCATTACTACACGAACTCTCGTCAATTCCAGTAATAATGAACTCAGCAAGATTAATTACGTACAGTCCTAAAGACTGAAAATGAACAAAAATTCTCTCAGGGCTATTTCTTGGCCTTGCATTAGTAGATCATTGCATTAGTAGATGGTTGATATTTATCTTTGAGTACTTTTGCTGACTCTGGTCCAAAATCTAGTGATTTTTGTATTTTTCGATTGAAATCATGAACTTGCAGGAAGAATTCGTTCTTCAATCAAACTCAATATTTGATATCGAAAGACTTCCATCGAGAGGACGTATTTAATGGATTATAACCAATTACAAAATCTAGTGATTTTCAATTTCACGTTTATCACTGGATTTTGGTACTGAGTCCTTTTGCTTGGTTACTCTATTTCCTGAGTTTACCTGTATATTTGCTTGGTTACTCTATTTCCTGAATTTACCTGTGTACAGGAAGTTTATAAGTGCGTCCGTTTACCCGGAAATTTATATAGGAAAGGCCTTTAAATGGCCTTTCCATCTCTTTCACCGGTTCTTATCCTGATTACCTTTTCTACGGGTAAGACAAAGATTTTACCATCTCCAATGTTGCCGGTTCTGGTGGAACTAACAATAACATCGGTAGCTTTATCCTCGTCTTCATCGTTTACTACCAGCTCGATCTTTATCTTTGGTAGGGCATCAACCCGATATTCCTGGCCTCTCCATTGCTGGATAATACCTTTTTGTTGGCCGCGGCCTTTTACGTCAACAATTGTGAGGCTATTGAAACCGGCATTTTCAAGCGAGGCTTTTACTTCTTCAAGTTTTGTGGGCCTGATGATCGCTTCTATTTTCTTCATATAGCCTTCCCCTTTTTAGTCTCGGTCGCTAACGCTATTTGGCCACGAATTTGACTCGGTTCAGGGCTTTTATTCATTCCAGTCTCAGGGATGTCCCCAACATAGCCAGGGCAGCCTACTTCGGGCACGTCAAGCCCTCCTATCTCAACTTCGGTACTCACACGCATCGGCGTGATCAGATTGATCAACTTGTAGATGACAAACGCCAGTCCACCAACTACGATGAAGTTTGTAGCCACGCCTATAAGTTCTGCCACAAACTGCAGGGGCTGGCCATATAACAAACCAGTAACTGCGGTAGGCACTCCATTCAATCCAGCGCCATAGCTGCCATCTGCGAACAGACCTAGAGCTAGACAGCCCCATGCGCCGTTGACCATGTGTACAGAGACAGCACCAACCGGATCATCTAGTTTTAACTTTCTTTCAACGAAGAAGACTGATTCGACTACAAGAATGCCCGAAACAAGGCCAATGACCGCAGCGCTGATCTGATTGACGAATGCACAGGGTGCAGTGATAGCGACAAGTCCTGCCAGCATACCGTTACATGCCATTCCAGGATCTGGCTTTTTCGTGCGCACGGCCCACATCCATGCCGTAGCTGCGACAGCACCGGTAGCTGAAGCCAGCATAGTGTTTGTGGCTACAACAGCTAGTCTCAGGTCTTCACCTGCCATGGTTGAGCCCGCATTGAATCCGAACCAGCCGAAAGCAAGGATGAAAGTGCCGATTATGGCCATAGGGATACTGTGACCGGGTATTGCATTAACTGAACCGTCTTTGTTATACTTGCCTATACGCGGTCCGATTAGCCATGCGCCTACCAGACCGATAACTCCTCCGGTCATATGCACTACCGACGAGCCGGCGAAATCCACATGGCCGTTACCCAGGCCAAAATTAACTCCAAGCTGGGACAGCCAACCTCCGCCCCACACCCAGTTGCCGAAGAGTGGGTATATAAAGGCACCAATAGCAAATCCCATGAAACAGAATGCCAGGAATTTCCATCGTTCCGCAAGCGCTCCGGTAGGAATCGTTGCGGTAGTATCCATGAAGACCATCTGGAATAAGAATAAGGCGAATACACCAACATCATAAGTGCCTATCAGCCCAAATCCAGTCATTCCAAAGAGCCCGAACTGATGCCCTAAAAGGGTAATATAAAACTCATGGTTAAGTCCGGTATAGCCTCCTAGAGTGGCCAGCGGACCGACACCTCCGAACATGATGGCAAAGCCCGTGAGGAAGAACCCTAGCATACCCAGTGGGTACACAAAGAAGTTCATAGCCATTGTATGTGCGACATTCTTTACACGAACGAACCCGGTTTCGACCATCGCAAACCCGGCCTGCATGAACATAACCAGGAAACCCGCTAGCAGTGTCCACATTATATTTATGGCTACACTGTTATGTCCTACAGCACTGGTAACGTCTGCTAAAGAAGGTGCACCTCCGGTGCTCGACGCTACATAGCTGGAATAATCCGTATCAGCTCCTGTAGGGTCTGCCTGCTGGTCCGCCAGCACTATAGCCGGAAAAGCAACGACCAAAATAAATAGTACTAAAAAACTAACAAATAACCCGTTTATTTTGTTTCGCATTCAATAAGCTCCTTAATTTTTCTATTCGGGCTTTAATAATAGGCGGTCAGCGACATGCGAGGTCGTATTATCTTATTATATGATATACGAGACTGTATCATCTTGTTCTCTGTATATCATCCGTCTAATAGCCCTATATCATATCACCAGCAATTTATTGCCTTGTGTTTCTATATTAATCTTTCGTATGGCTAGGAAATGAGTTTCCCCTTTTATAATATATTAATATATCGAAACTATATGGATAAATATTAATAATTATAATAAAAATAAATGAATACTCATGACTGATTCTTATATGAAGATGCAGCAATAGTGGTGCATAAAAAACCATATGCTTTAAATTTTGAGAAAACAAAAGTAGAGTAATTTTTATAAGAATCTAAAAAAGCATCTTTTCATGAAAAAGATGGAAGAAGAGAACCCCGAAATAGATAAAAAGGTAAAAGGACTCCGAGAATAATTTCAGTTTAAATTTACGCGTATTCATCCTTTCGGCGCTATTTCTTCCGGAAACCACTCCTGAATCTCTTTTGGCATATTGAATTTTACATCCCGAAGTTCGCCTTCTCCCATGTGCCTGTACATGACCCAGAGGACAGCTCGAATAACTTCAGACGGATTTACATTTTCAGCGAACTCAAACTGTGCGTGCACCCTTCTTGCAAACTCCTCTTTTTTGAATTTCTCGGGCTTATCCCTGAGAGTCCAACCGTCATAATATATTCCTTTAATTATAAGTGGCAACTGTGAAGCAAGATCAACTGCTTCTTCTACCGGAAGCCTGTCCCGGATAGCGTGCAATGTACCCCTCAATGCCTGATATGCACTATCCTTGCTCTGCCATTTCAACTGGGTCAGAATATCTCTGAGCCATACATTGGTTAAGTCTATACTGTTTTCAAGATTCCTTACTCCCGTAGTCATTTCAACTCCCCCTAAAGCTTAAAAACAACTATCGTTAGCAATAATATCGTTTGACAGAATAAATTATGGGTTGTATTTATATAATAATATCTAAGAACAAAACTAGAAGAGGAAGTACGGGTCCTGGCCGGATTTCGGGATCAGAAATCCGAAAAAAGCTCTATTTTTACAGACCAGCAAGGTATTTCAATGCTTTACCAAATCAAAAACTTCTATGTCATCAGCCAATTTTGGAATCACGTTGTGTTCAGCTCCGATGAACAAAATTCCAGTTTCTTCGTTCTCCAGAGTTTTGTTTATCCTTGAAGCTATGTATGCATCCCTTTGTTCAAGCAAAAAATCTTTTTTAGCAATATATCTCTTTTTTGCCTCTTCCTTTTCGGAGGTGGAAGATACTTTTAACATATCAAGCAACAAATTACGCTCTTCAATTAGAAGCTCAGGATTTTCAGTAGCAACGATCCTGGCTCCATTTGCCACCATTTTTTCAATAATCTGATAATTTTTACTTCCTAGCTCTGCTGTATTGTGAATAATTTTAATTCCCATTTCACCTTCACATGGCAAGCCGTCCTGATAAATTCTAGTATTCTCAAGATTAAGATTGAGCCCAAAAATTTCCTTTTCAAGTTCATCCCAGAATTTTTCGATAAGCCTCTGATTATTTTCCCATTTTTCCCTGCCGAGTTTAGAAATAGCTACCTGTGTTAGTTCTTTACCTAAAGAACCCATATCTGCAGAGGTATGGACAATTCTTACATATACAAGCTTTCTCATGTTCCCACGCTATATCAGTAACTGTTAGAAGACATATTAGTCAAATTTTTAATAGAATTGGTTTTGAATTGATGATAATAATCTTGAAAACTAAGGAATTCAATAGAAACCTGGGCATACTTTATTTTGTGACATTTCCTAAGTTGTTTTACAGGAATCTTTTACATAGATCACACCGAATTACAAATTATATTTCCATTTTGTCGAATCTTTAAAACCAATTTAGAAGGTTATAACTCCCCTGAAAACTGAGCTTCATTATCCAACTGTAATAGTTATTTGAACTTTAAGACAGCCTATTTATCTATGCAAATTATAAAATACTCAAGAGCTTCTTTAAATTCTCTTAACCTTATATCGATTATCTGTCTCCCTATTTCTGTGGGAACATAATATTTTGTTCTCAGGTCACCTTTTACAGTATCGATTTCAAGCAAATTCTGATCTTTCAATGCATACAATATAGAATATATTGCACTAGGGGATATGTAAACACGATGTTTAAAAAAAAGTTCCTTTGCAATATCTTGCCCAGACATCGAATTATTCCTGATCGTAGAAAGTACTGCAACATTCAGATGCTTCTTTAATATGTCTTCAATGTAAACATTTTGGGAATCCGATTCTCGGGCTTGAGTTATATGTTTCTCATTTTCAGGATCCATTGCTTCACCTTAGTCGATGCCAAAATTGTCATATACGATACTGTAATTTAATTGTCAAATTATTCTCGGGTCTGATAATTTCATATTTTCCATTACACCGACTTTTCATCCCGAATTTGACAGAAACATATGTTTTTTGGTGTATAGATGGGGTTCAAGTTTCTGTTTTCCTGATACAATTCAAAGTTCGGCATTACTTTTTTTATTTTTTTATTTTTTGAACGATTCTGTGTCGATGCAATATTTTTTGTAAGTAAATACCCTACTCATCTGGTTTTTGGATGTTTAGAGCGACTTCAATATTTTATTTTTATATACAGTTCTGGGTAGCGCAGTGAAATTGCTGTAAATTTAAAGTACCGTTTTTTATACTGTATAATATATAAATTCTTTAAAAGTGATGTTTTTTTCCAGGGAATCCTTGAGATTTGTGATTTTACAGAAAAATTAATAAACTGCCTGATCACATGATCCCATACATTTTAAATATATTTTCTTAAATTTTTTCTCAGTCATCATTTTTTAATATCTGTTATTCATGCACTTAATATATTTACATACTTATTCAGACTAATTACTTGATTCGGTCTAAATTTTTCTTATTCAATTATAATTCCAAATATTGGTCAATATTACAATCTAGATTATCGGGAAGTCACAAGAAGGTTCCTGAAGTTGCATACTACTCCTTTAAATATATTTGACCTATCCTATATATAATCTTTTATCCCATGAATTTTTTAAATTTGTTAATATTTTTACAAACTTTGAAAATTTATCATTTAATTATGGCTATATAATATTATTTTTATTAATTTTTAAATCGAAATGGTTTTCTAATCCAGACCATTTCGATTATTCATCCAATTTATTCGCTATAAATTTTGCTTATAAGTGCGTCGTGAACATCTTCTATATTTAGAGAATGTATCCAGAGAACACTGTTATTGTTAATCTTGATACACAATTCTTTCCTTTCTTTTTCCTCGTGAACTTTTGTGACTAGAACGACTTCCATTATATCTTTCAGTGCGATTTCGTACAATATTTTATTAAAGGCCTTGTGCCAGCCAAAAATTCTGCGATTTGTCAAATACATGTAACCATAATTCCAGGCTTTCCCCTGATCCTTAGAATAGGAACCAAAAAAATTCATTTTCGTTTCTTCTTCCGCCATAAGAGTTGGCGAAGTCACTCTGTGTTCAAGTGCCCAGGCTCTTGTACTCTGGTCAAACTGCTCAAATATGCCGTATTCAAGCATTGTTTCAATTCCAGCAGCTAATAGTCTGAGACTCAAGCCTATCAGGGGTACACCTGCAACTGTGATCAGAACATCGGCGTTTAAAACGAGTCCTTTGTTAAGTAACCTATCAAGAAGTTCCACTAAGGAGTCTTCTCCACGTTCCGGCATCATGTATGTTCAAAATCCTTTTTGAGATCAATAAAGCTATAAGGTGCCCAGGGTCCTGTAAACCTGACTGCAAAACCTTCATGTTCGTTTATTTGTTCAAGAACTTGCCCCAGATTTGCAACATTTTCATTAGAGACGAGACAGGAAAGTGTAATCACAGATTTTTGACCTTTGAATTTCTCTGGAACATTGGATTTTTTTTCTTCAGGAATTGTCTCTTTTACATTCTCATGGATAGCTCTTCCAAATTCGGCTCCAAGTTTTGAAAGTTCCTTTGTTATTGCCTGATCTCGTCGAACATCAAACTGCTTCTGAAGGATGTAGCCTTTTCCTTTTGACATTCCTTGAATCTTTGTATTCAATTCTTGAAGTTCAGGGCTGTCTTTGAGGACCTTTTCAGCAAGAATTTTTGGATCATAAAAAATTTGGACTAAATACTCTGCAGTATCACTTAATTTCTCAAGTTCACTTTTAAAGGGTTCATAATTTTTCTGCAGCCAGGATTTTATGGTTTCGTCATTCCCGAGTGCGACACATCCAAACGAAAATGGAAGCAAAGTACCAAATTTTTCAGTCATCTTATCGATTGCATAGTTATGAGTGAATACCCATTCTTTTGCTTGCTGTTCATCCTTTGCTGGTTCGGGTTTCTTTTCTAAAAAATGCACAGCCGCAGCAATGTCTTTATAGACAATTGTATACACAGGATTGTCATCAATTCCAATCGTCCCCAGGTTCTGTTCAGTAGCTGTATTGAGAATCGAGTAAACATAAAGACAGTTTTCCTGTTCTGTTTCGTTCATTTTAATCGGCTTCCTCAATCCACCCTATTGGATTTAATAATTTTACAATTACCTCGTCTACTACCTTATCAAGTCCGTCCCGCACAGAATAAACACAAATTCAAATGCATTATCAGCTTTTACCATCCTCAAGTCGTCATGCAGGTCCAAATTGAGTTAGTTCCAATAGGCTTCAGGTCCTTTTAGGAATGATTCAAATATAATATCAAAGATTTTTGTTGCCAAAAATGATTATTTAGGGAAATGGAACTATAGATTAGTTTCCAAGCTGAAAATTTGAAGTTATATTTTTATCATTCCTCAGTGGCTGTATTGAGAATCAAGTATAGGTAAAGTATGTTCGTCGTCGCGTAGTTCACCATTTTTTACTTCTTCAGCCCACCATCTTGGGTTTAAGAATTTGTCGACTACATCATCTACAACTTGATCAAGTCCTTCCCGCACAGAAGCAACACAATTCTCAAGTGCGTTATCCTCTTTTATTCTCTCAAGCGCTTCATGCAAGTCTGAAAGAGCCTCTCCTAGCCTTTCAATCTCTTCATCGCTCAAAGATTCATTTTCTATTCTCAATAATGCCTGTTTTTCGAGTAAGTCCTGAATAATCTCAACAAGAGCTACAACAAGGCCTAATAATCCCTTCTTTAAATTATCTTCATCAATTGTGATTGTCATTGTTTTCCCTTTTTATCTTAAGCTGAAGTACCCCGTTTTTGTAGCTTTTCTCTTCGATGGACCCCGATTTACATGGCAACGATATTTTCTTACTATAGATGCCGGCAGAAATATCCAGCGTATCGCCTTGAATTTCTATGTTTATGTCCTTCTCTTCTACATCAGGAATTTGAGCTATTACATAAACAGAATCCTGTTTTTCAAATACGTCAAAAATCGGTCCGGATGTTTCTGGAGCTTCGACTGTTACATTTTTTATATATTTTGAAGCTCTACCTGGACTTTTAGAAGATTCATTTCTGGAAGGCATAGGTCTTATGGACAATCCATAGCTCACTACTGGTTTGCTGCTCCAGCCGGTTTCAAGCCTGTGCTTTATTTCCATATCTGTTTCAGCAATTCTCTGCCTGAATTCCGGGGAACTATTCTCAAGGATCTTTACAATCTTCCCGAAGCCCGGAATTGATCCCACGATATCTTCTACAAAGCTGGGATGTTCATAATCTGTAGCTCTGTTTTCTTTTTCTTCAAGTTTCTGTTCAAGTTCTTTAATTCTATTCCCCAGGTCCTGGATTTTAGTTTCTAGATCTTCGGCTTTCGTATCACTTTTTGTTTCTTTCTCGTTGTTATCCTTTTCATCATCATTACCCATGGATAGATCTCTCCCAGTTACTCGAATTATAATTTTTTAAGGGAAGTGAGCTGTATAAAATAAGGAACTGGCAGCAACGTTTAATACTGTTAATTTTGCTCCTCAAGTGTGGAGTTTCCTTCTTGCTCAATCTCAATGTAACTTGCAGGGATTATTGCACGTTTTTTCTTAGAAAGTGGGCTTGTCCATCCGCAGATTGGGCACCCTTTTTCAATTAAAAGCTTTTCTTCCCTTCGATTTCCGCATTCCGGGCAATAAGCATGGGCTTCGTGTACTTTCTCCCAGGCAGGGGTATCAATCTTTGTTCCTGAAGGGAACTCGAGCCCATATTTTGCTGCGGTTTCAAAGGATGCCAGAGTAGCTGTAATTTTAACTCCAAGAAGCTCAGTTCCTGCGATAGATACTGAAATATCAGCATTCAGTACAAGTCCTTTATCCAGAATCCTATCTATTACATCCGCAAGTCCGCCGGTTTCCCTGACAACACTTCCGTTGCTCATATTATTCCTCCGTTCATAGTATTTCCTCAATTGATTATCTCAGGGACTTTTTTATATCTCGGGAACTTACGCAATTGAACTGAGAAATCAGTAGCATCAAACCTTTGACTGTTTTAATTTTAAATTAAAACTACAACCTTTATCATAATTGATTTTATACTTCAGAGCGTAAGTCCTATACCTGGCATTAGTTCTAACTACAGCTGGCCGTCATCAATCAAAAGTCTCGAAGATATTGAAGAATCTTCATTCCTTATAGATCGTAGTCGTTTAACCGAAGACAAATAAAATGCTTATTTTCTTCTTTTTGAGTGGCGTGTTACAGGGCTCTTGGTCAAAAGTTTTGGGTAAATTTTTAGAGTATGGAAATCATTGGGTTTTGTATCAATCGTGATACTGTAACCATACTCAGCTTTCGAGCTAAAAGGCCCTTTAGCCGTGCCAGATCCGGATTTTTGACTGATATTTTGAGTCTCCATTTCCTCAAGTAATTTTAGAAAATTGAATAACTTGGAAGGTTTTTCTTCGGTTGTTAGCGATTTTGAATTCTCTTTTTCTTTTCCATGCAATGGTTTATCAGGACAAGATGTCGGTTCTGACATTGAGATTCGTCTCCAATACTCTTTCTGCAAATTTTAGTTGTCTCATAAGCTCGGCTTTCCTTTCCTCATATTCTTCCCTTGAGAGCTCATCAAACTCATAGAGCATTTGGTTTTCCTTGATCTTGTTTTTAATTTTATCAACATTATAAAGTTCCTTATAAGCAAAGTCCTTTATTATTTCAATGTTTGAAATAAGGTCAAGTCCAGGGATTTCAATTCCTAGCATCCTCAGAAAAAGATCATCAAAGAAAAACATTACCTGAAGCCACCTTTTTTATTAGATAAAATATGTATATCTACAAAGTTATAGGGAGGCCAGGGCCCACTATATTGAAATTTATACTCAGGATATTCTAGTTTAAGCTTTTCAACCTCACCTGAGAAATCCTGAACTTTTTCCTTATCTACAAGATAAGAAGTATTCATCAAAAGACGAGAACTGAATAGGTTAAGAGTTTTCGAATGAGAAGCTATTTCCGCAAGCCTTTCAGTTGATTCAGACTTACATTGTTCCATTTTTTGATTGTCTATCTTAGCGTCTTTTGGCAAAAAAATTTTTATCCCGAGTTCAACTTTATTATCCACAATTGTAATGGCTTTTTTAATAGCTTTTTTTCCAGCCCTCATGGATACTTCGATCAATTTCTTGTTTTTAAATATCATTCCATAAGCTACCGGGATAATACTGTAATGTTTCATTACTTCATTGACAACATTTTGATGAATACTTATTTCCTCTTCATCATCAATCTCGTATTTTTTGAAGGGTTCATTGCTTACAACAGGACAAAAATCATTGCAATCCAGCGTGTATACCTCATGTCCTTGAAAACCTATATTACCAAAGTTAATAGCTTCCTCGGGGGATTTGATTATGCAGTAGACATATTTACTATTTTCAGGAGCACTCTTCATCGAATCTTCCTTCCAGGCTTTCTAAAGCAATTTTCCAATATTTATTCGGAGGTTCGTTTAATATACTTACCGGAATTTATTTTACATAATTACAATAACACAGTCATCGTGTGCTTATATCTTCTTCAGTTACCTTTGTAGTATATTCATTATTCAGGTTTAATGGGATTATTGAGACTCATTTGTACCTTGAGATTTATTTGTACGTTCAGACTCATTTGTACTCGGTCAAGATACAAAATGTACAAACTACGCTATTTATATTAAAGTATATGAAATATACAGGAAATTTTCTATAATTTACATTATATCCTGTGTATATGAATTATTAATCGATGATAAATGTATTGAATTTTGCTTATAGTTATTCTTCTTGCGTGAACATATCACTTCTTCGCCGCATTCCGATTTTACTATAGTCTATTATATCCATATTTGAGTTAAGTTTCAGTTCATAAATGCTCAATATGTCCTGCGAGTCGGGAATTGATTTTCGTTCAAGGACCTCTACCAGGAGTTTAAGTATACCTTCTTCTCTGGACATACTTACAACCCCTTCAGCTTTTTTTCTAGTAATACTTTCAATCAACGATGTTGCTTTATTAAGTTCTTCCATCAGTGAATTTATCTTAATCCCATCTTCTTTAACATTAGCGCTCATTTTTTCTCCTTTCTCTCCAGTTTTTTTCCTGTTTGTTTCCATCTCAACTCTCCCAAACTTATTTTGAGCCTTTTATCCCTGAATTTTGAATATGCCTGTGCGTTTTTAAGTCTCTTGTCCCTTATTTTAAATACGCCTTTTTTATTTCATCAAATTCCCGTTTGCTTATTGCGGATACGCCAGCGCATTCTTGGTTGTTCCCACAGGAATTTCAAAAACATTTATGCAAGTTCTGAAACTGCTTTATCTACGAGTTTCTCGTTCTTGATTACCTTTGCAGGATCTTGTTTTTTATGAATTTCGGGGGTTGTTTTACTTGCGGTTTTTTCTGTCTTGATCATCGGTGCTGGATCTTGCTTCTTATCAACCGCGGGGGCTGGTTTGCTTACGGTTTTTTCTGTCTTAATCACCGGTGCTGAATCTTGCTTCTTATCAATCGCAGGAGCTGGTTTGCTTACGGTTTTTTCTGTCTTGATCACCGGTGCTGGATCTTGCTTCTTATTAACCTCAGGAGCTGTTTTACTTACAGTTTTTTCTGTCTTGATCACCGGTGCCGGATCTTGCTTCTTATTAATCTCTGGGGCTGTTTTATCTACGGACTTATCGGCCTCATGCACTTCAGCGTTGGAACTCTCTTTTTCTGAATTAAGCTCTAAAATAACTTCATTTACAATTTTCTCTTTCTTAAGAAGCTCTACATTGGAACTTGTTTTAGTTGCAATCACATCGACAAACAATTGATCAAAATAATCTTTTGTATTGCCGTTCAGTTTTTTCATAGCTTTTCCAACCATAATGCCGGACCGGATTCCAGGTTTCTGGACATCATCAGTTTGGTCCCTGATCTTCCGGATGATTGATACAATTTTTTCAGTGTCTTTCTCAGGAAGGCCTGTATGTTCTTTTACTATCTGGACCTCGGTTTCAAAGCTATAGTAGTCCATGTATATACCCACCATTCGATCCAGTAAAGCATCCTGAGGAACGTGAACTCCTGCATATTCAATTGAATTACTTGTCAGAATTGCCCTGAAATCCGGATGCACTTTGATGTATTTTTCCCCACCAAACCTGGATGGTAATTCAAGGATTCCTTCTTCAAAAACCGAAAGTAAAACGTTGTTTGCAATTGGCTTTGCCCTGGAAAACTCATTATATATGAGGGTATATCCATACCTACATGCAATAGCCAGAGGATTGTCAATCCACTCGGGCTTTATAATGTCTGAACTTTTAAAAACATTATGAATATAATTATCTCTTATAGATTCCTGCTTGATTTGAGCATATCCACCTATGAGATCCTTTGTTGTAAGTGACTCATCCCCATTAATCCATATAACAGGGCGTCCAATTTCTTTTGCAATATGTACAGCAAGACTTGTTTTCCCACAGCCTGTAGGGCCAATTAAATGAACGGGATATCCGACTTTTATCCACAATTTAATTCTTTCACTTAATTTCTGGATTTCAGTATTATTTATAAAATATTCCATTTCAGGAACAAGGTACTTCTTTTCTTCAGAGCAGTTTTTCAAATTTACACTATATGGAAGTGGTTCCTTTATGGGATTCAGGTCCTCGGTGTCTGATTCCTGTTTTGTTTCCTCTAAAGTTTTGTGAATAGGTTTACCTCTTACTATTCTCTGATGCGTTGCTTTGTATTTCATTTTTCGTTCCTCTTTTTCGTAATTACAGTCTTCAATATTTGTTTTATATCGGGCTATTACCTTGTGCTTTGAGGCAAAAAACACAGTTTTAAAATTAATAAATTTGATATTGTGAAAGTGTGATCGAACAATCAGTAGTATAATGAATATAAAATTTCAAAAGACTGTTTCTCCATTGTTTCTTGCAGGCAATCTTCTCTCAAACGGTGACCTATGAATTATACAGTTTTTTATTACCCATGCAAAGTCGCAAAGAGCCACAGATCTTTTGAAATTGTCTTCGGTTAAGACGTGAAATACCAGGGGATGATTTGTATCCTCTTTAAATTGGGTGTAAAACAGTAAATTATATCTGTGGAAACGCAAATAAGAAAATGTAAGTTCTGGAGTAATAACACAAGTAAAAGAGTGATAAAACTCTTTTAGAGTGTAATGAAAATATTCTTCTATTTAGAATGCTTATCACCAAATCTAAAGAGTATACTTTTATTATGAGTATTCACTTTGGAGCCGATAAACTCTCCTTAAAGGGACTATTACAAAATAACTTCCTCAATGCTCTATTTTGTTGTCTGGTAATTAACTCCAAAAGCTTTGAAATAATAAGCTTGAGGTAGAGTTATTGAATTTGTTATTTTGGTGTGGATCCCAACCGAATACAAGTGGATTTTCTATTCTTTTTAAACTCTCTGCATCCACAGATTATCCATAGAATTCTTTGGTATAGAGATCAATTTCGTTCTGTAATCCACTTATATCGGACTCCAGATTACAGACTTGATCTTTCATCCAGCTTGATTTTTGTTCAAAGAGTTTAATTTCTTCATCTACTCCTTTCTTGATCTCTGCGACTGCGGATTGGATCTGATTGGCTCCAGCATTGATCTGGGCAGCTTTTTCCTTACTTTCCGACTGAAGCTTTATTATTGCAGAATTAATTATCGATACTGCTTCTTTCTGTTCTAGCGCCTTCGCACTTATGTCTCTGTTTAGATCAGCAACGCTTTTGTGCATGTTTTAACTTCCTTTTCTTTTTCTATATTTTGTTGTGGTTTGTTTTTCTACATCTTGCAGAAAAGTTTTTATCATTCTAATTCAAATATAGCTAGCTTAGTTCCAGAATCTATTGATTCTTGTTTTTTATCACTGAATCTTGCAATAGAGTTATAATTCGTGGTATCTGGTCTTTAATAATGACTCTATTACTAAATTCAGTGACATTTTCTTTTTTTCAAGATGGCTTAGTCCTTAATTAACCTGATATTCAACACTTCCTGATATCAATTAACAGAAAGTGTTACACAGTTCGGAATCTGTTTTAAAAACATAACTATCTTTTATTCACATGCGTCACTAGATTCTGGAACTAAGTTCTAATAATCCACTAGTCAACTGTCTCAAAACTACGTTTGATTTTACAATTGGATTAAAGCATCTTACTACAAGGTTAATTTATAAATGAAATTGGAGTACATTTTTGTCTGAGTTTAAGGTCAACAATGCTCATTATCCAATTATCAAAGTGAGTCAAGTTTTGATACAATCTTTTGATTTCTTTAGAAATTATGCTGCAATTACTGGTTTTTCCTCTCTTGCAGCAATTTCGATTTTTGTAATCTCTTCTGCATAGTGCAGGAAAGTGTCAACAGATGCGACAACAACTCTTGCTTCAATAGCCAGTATTTCAATGCCAACAAGTGAGACTCTTGCCCATGTGTCAACAACTATACCTTTATCGAGAATTCTGTCAAGCACTTCTGCTAGACTGGAACTGTCTGGACTCTGTGAAACCATTTATATCACTTTCGATTTTTTTTATTTTTTTAGAAGAGAATCTCAAATTAGCTTTTAAAATCTCAAATCTAATTTGATACTCACTTTTTTAAAAGTATCTCCCAAACGAATTCTTATCCTCAACTTTATTTTGCATCTCTGTCAACACCAGTAGTTGATATGCTATGAAACTCAATAGAGAGTAGAGTTTTCTACTCTGATTTCTCACTCTTCTGATATCGAACTTTACTGTACCTTTAATATGTCCATGTATCTTTTCACATTCAGCTCTCTTTTTATACTGATCATCAAAAGTCTCATCTCTAATATTTTGGTTTCTTAGGTACATTCCTACCTGTTCTTTCCTTCCAATTTCATATAGAAATCTGAGTTTGTTTTCCATTGGTGCGTGAATATCTCCACCGAGTTTCCACTTTTTATTCACCCAGTGATCGATTCGTTCCTCTTCACCTTCTTGATTGATTACTGCATTTGAAGCGTAGGAAATAATCGGTTTTGCGTTTAGATGATACCAAATATCAGAATGATTGAGGAATGAATCATAACCTCCGTCAGCAGAATAAAATTCCAGATTAGCGTTCATGTTCTTTAGAGCTTCAATATGGTCGATGAGTTCTGGAGAGTCACCAGAAAGTCCTTTTGTATGAGTCATGAAAATTGGATAAGTTCCAACCATTGTAATATGTGCCTTATCCATTTTGCATTCATAATGAGGATTATAATCAGCATGTTTGTCGTATCTTGAAGCTTCAAGTGGAGTGGAATCAATTTTTGCTTCCTTTTCCTGAGAAAGTTTGAGAATTTTCTCACCTATAAGCATCATTATCTCATTGACTCCTTTTTCTCCAAGTCTATACTTCACAAAATGATGAAGGGTTCCACCTGAAGGAAGTTTAATCTGGCCATTTTCATCATAAAAAGAAAGCAGGATAGCTTCTTCTTCTGTTAAGGAAGAAATGGTTTTATCATATGAGAGTTGCCTGAAACACTTAACAACAAACAGTTTTATCATAGAAGAAACACTGTACTTAAAGTGCCAACTTTTGTTGGTGTAAAAAGTACGTTCGACGTGCTTTGCAATATCGTCAATGCAAAGAAAGTACAGGAATTGGCAAATTGAAGTACTTTCTCTGCTCAAATAATTATCGAAGGAGTCCTCGAAGAGGACTCCTTTGTATAACATACTGTTTTTTGACATGAGAAAGACATAGAAGGTATTGTTTTAAGTTGCCACTACCAAACAGAGATAAGTGCTATCAGAGTTAGTGGAAAAAAGAATAAGTTTTTAAGTCAAAATTCTAATTTGAGAGCCTCGTATCGCTAACTATGGTCTGCCCGTCTGTTGCGAGTAACTGCCCAGTCCTAGAACTGCTAATTGCATCATTTACCAGATTCAAAGCATCAAGATTCACTAACTGAGAATATTTGTAACTATTCAGCCATAGCTTTGTTAAAAGCAATTTTTCCTCTTTCCGAGGAAAAATTGCATATAAAATAAGCTTCTTTTTTCAATATCATGCTTACACGTGAAGAGATCCTTGAAATTTATGAATCTGGTCCTGAAGCAGTTATTGCTGTTATCCAGAGACTTGAGTCTATCATAGAGAAACAAGATTCTCAGATTGCTGAACTTGAAGAACGTGTAAGAGTTTTAGAGTCTCGTTTGAATCAAAACAGCCAAAATAGCAGTAAAACTCCTTATACTGATGTTTTTTGTAACGAAAAACATAAACCTAATGTTCTCCTCAAGATTAGTGTCAAAAAAGCTGGTTGCCAAAAAG
>NZ_WJBJ01000008.1:31251-69145 GCF_020804205.1 Methanosarcina sp. DH1
AGCATCCAGACATCATATCTCTGGTTCAGGTGCATAATGCCCTGGCAGTAGTTGATGAAATCGTGGATACGCCTCTCGATAACAGATTCAAGGTCAGCCTCTATGAGTTCTCCACCGATGTTGAAGATCATTGCCCAGGGATAGGTTTTACCTTCTTCCATTTCCTTGAGATCAGGACCGATAATCGTAACTTTGTCATCTTCGATCTCGTCCATGGGTTTTGCACGGACAAGTTCCAGACCCAGGGACTTTGGGCCACCTAGTTCAACAAACATTCCTTCCTTTCTTACTCTTTCTCCTTCAAACATTGGAGAAATCTCAAATGGGAATTCTGCCATTATATTTCGCCTCCTAAATAAAAATTATAATGCGTTAATAAGTTCATCCAGGGCAGCATAGTGGTCTGCCTTACTGAGGTTCCCGAAGGACATCGTTGCGTTCTGGATATAGCCTCTTTCAATCGCAATTGTTTTCAAATCACTGAAGTTCTTTGCTGCGGATATTACCTGGTTGATGTAGTATTTCTTGAATCCTATGACTATGATCATGTCATAGTTTCCGTTTCCATCAAGGCCAGGCCAGCTTGGATCAGTCAGGTAGAAACCGAGCATATGGGCATTGATATACTTTGCATCTACATCCTTATCAGCAAGGATTGCCATAGAACTCCCGGTTGCAGCAATAGGGAGATTTGCAGCCTTTGAAATTTTTACTACACGATCAAGCATCTCTGGATCAAGAGTCAGGGTTCCTACCATAAGGAGCGGTCTCTTTGCTTTTGAGATAAGCTTTGCAGCCATTTCAGGAGTTAAGGTTTTTGAGGTATTCACTCCGTAGCTGGTAAAGACCTTTGTGTTCTTGGTAGTGTCAACCATTTAATTCAGGCCTCCTTGCAAAGTCTTTTGAGGTTAGTGGGCTGTGCCGATACGTCGAACTTGATCTTTGGACCGGAGATGACTTTCCTCCTCTTCCAGTCAATTTCCCAGCCATGTTCTGTTTCAAGTTTCTTGAGGAGTGCCTCACGGGTAGCCAGCGGGAGGTCAGCTTCGTTTCTGACGAACTTCCACCAGTCTTCTGGTTCTGCTCCAAGGTACTTCCTGTGGAGTTCCATCCAGTGAGTCAATTTTATGGATCTACCCATGCTATTATCGGATACACGGATGCATGCCTTTGCCATCATCGGGATTGCTTCCTGCCAGGTCTCTGCTGTGGTCAAGAGGAATTCTGGTGCTGGTGGGATCGCCATTTCCTGTCCATTCCTTGCATCGTAGACTTTCCACTTGTCCTCTTCATAGGTCTTGGCAATCAGTGCTCTCCTGTACTTAGAGGAGTGGGGACCGAGTACTGCAGGGATACCAAGTATGTTACAGCCGGTACCGATTGATGAAGCCTTCTGTGAGAATGCACCCCAGGCAAGCCCGCAGGCACCTACACGGTTAAGGATATAGTCTGCGATCTCGGCGAGGTTTCCTTCAAGTGTCCTCTGGGCAAAGATAGCTGCGACTTTTTCAGCTGCTCCTGTAATGTGAGCGTTAGAAACACAGGACCCAATGTTGGCAAGTCCTCCACACTCAAATCCTCCTGGGAACCTCTCATAGAGAGTCTTGCCATCCTCATCCTTGAACATACCAATATCCATTGCTCCACAGCCTGTCGTCACTACAATGAAGTTTCTCTTCAGGAACTCTTCTGCGATGTAGTAAACGTCCTTTGTGCCTTCTGGATAGTTAGGGCATCCGATAATTGCGATGATACCTGGTGTAGTACCCATAACCAGGTTAAGACCTTCTGCACGGATTTCGGCGTCAGATACCTGACCTCTGCCAGCTCTCATCAAGCCTTTCTCTTCAGAAATCTGTTTCTGGGATGCCTTTTCGATTATGTTGAGAATTGGTATTTCCTTCTTACAGACCTGTTCGCAGCGGCGGCAGCCAATACACTGGTCGTGTAATTTTTCTAAATATGAGTAGTCTCCTTCTTTTGCAAATTCCATGGCTTCGGGGATATCCAGTTCTTCTGGGCAAGCAATCATGCAGGCTCCACAGTCTGCACATTTTGTAACCCAGTTTTTGAATTCTTCGTCTGTAGGAATTGCAGTGATACCGGAGGCATCGCGGATCGGACCCATTTCCATTGTGAGCCTGATGCAGAGTTCTCCGAGCTTGTCATAGTCAAGCATTACACAGCCTGGAATCTTTCCGGACTTGAGTTCCTCAATGGTCTCATCAACGTCGGCATCTGTCCTGTTCGGAAGCCCATACATGATCTTGGGATTTGATGCTATTACCGGAATCATGAGTTTCTGAGCTTCAGGTACAATATCGCCGCGGACGCACTGTTCATCTACAACAATGACATCTGGCATTCCGGAACGGATTACTTTTAGCTCTTTAGCCATTGAACCGATGACCTTTGCATATGGAGGTCTTCTATCGGCTTCCTTATACCTTGTAAGGTCTATTGCAGTGCAGCAGAGCCCAGCTATCTCCATCTTGTCGGTCAGGTTGTTGTCTTCCATGTAGTCCATCATGTAGGTGACGCCGGCAACATTATGTCCAATAACACAGAGGAAAGGTTTGGACTTGTCAATTGTTCCCATTCCGATTTCAACTAATGGAGCTTCTGGGTCAGCTCTCGGGAAATCATAGGCTGTAACCTGTACAATATCGGAAATTTCCATGCCTACGTGGTCAAGACTGCCGCTGAAGAGGGCTTTGGAGTCGTAATCAATCTCTGCGGATTCCTGGCCGGCGTGAACTGTTGCAAGCAACTGAGTCAGTTGATCTTCAACGTATTCCATTGCCGGTTTAACTTCACCAAGGGTTTTGGGGCTAAGCCCGGTACTGATTGTAATGTTTGGGGTAAGCACGTTGGACTGCCCCAGGTTGAGAGGCAGGTCTTCTCCAAAGGTTTCGATCAAATGGTCGAGTAGGTGGCGACCGTGAGCTGCATGACAGGCAGTACCTGTGATCACGCGGAGGAAGAATTCTCTTCCATTGTGGCCCATCATGTCAATACCACATGCACCTCTCTTGTTCCCTGAAAGATCACAGGGTCCATAGGTACAGTAGCAGCACTGGTCACACATTGGGGTGATAACAGGCTCGTAACGGTCAAGCAGTTTGAAGTTCCAGTCATCCCTATAAGACTCAAGTCCTGGGAGAAGTGTGGGGCCTGCTTTAACGAGCTCCTTTCCTTTTTCTTCAGCAGCCTCCTTTGCTGCTCCTACAATATTATTGATAGTGATCTGAACGGATTCTAGATCTTCTATAGAAAAACTCCCGGTAGTTAATTTACTCATTTTAGCTTTACCTCCTAAATACGCTTAATGTCGCTTCATCAGACGATTGTATTTTATGATATGTGGCATACCGATAATGATTGTCCAATCTATATTGACGTCTGCTTGAAAGTTTCAGCTATTTAAATGACATTTTTAGTAGGTCGTTTTTAATTTTTTATAGAATTTACACACTTACAATACAAAATCAAGTACAGTAAATTAAGCAGTTAAAACTTGAATTTTTAAAAAGTTTGAAGTTCACTGCTTTTGTTTTAGACATCAAGTGGGTAAGTTCTATAATGGTAAACCTTGAGATCTCAAAATACAAGAGATCCTGGAGACTATCCGAAAAGTTCTATGAATGTTGTAAAATTTACAATTAGACAACTAGTGTTTATTATCCGGAATCCGTTCATTTATGATCTGCCGATTGTAGAAGTTACAGTAGGTCACAGCACTTTTCAGATAAACTCTTAAATTACACATAAGCGACGTGTTATAAATAACTTCCATTTTTGTTTGGTATAAATATAAAAATAAAAATTAAGCAGTTAAAACGTGAATTTATAGAGAGTTCAAAGTTCACAGTTTTTGTTTTAGATATCAAATGAAAATCATGTCACTGGGCAATTGGTGTTTATTATCCGGAATCCGGTCATTTATGACCTGCTGATTGTAGAAATTACAGCAGGTCACAGCATTTTTTAGATAAACACTTAAATTACTCATACGCGCGTAATATAAATAGCTTCCATTTTAGTTCGGCTAAAATATAAAATAGAAAAGTAAGCAGTTAAATCTTAGATTGTTACATAATTTGGATTTCACTGCCTTATTTAGACTTCAAGTGGGTGTACTATAAGTAAATGTTGTGATCCCAGAATAAAAGAGATCTAGAGACTATCCGAAAAGTTCTACGCATGTTGTATAATTACATCTGGACAATTAGTGTTTATTATCCGGAATCCGTTCATTTGTGATCGCTGATTATAAAAGTTCCAGTAGGTCACAACACTTTTCGGATAGTCCTTAAATTACACATAGGCGATGTGATATAAATAGTTATCAGTTCTGTTTGAATTAAATATAAAAATGGAAGAATTTTGATATATAATAGATATATGAACTCTTATGAATCATAGACTCCTACTAAAATCATAAAAAAAGGTATCAGCTACTAATTTTTTAAAAGAAGGGCAGGATAAATTATCCGAATAATAGGTAAAACGAAAGTATATTGATTAACGGAACTTTTACGTTAAATAAGGTGTAAAAGGCAAAAAATAGCTGCAGGACTAAAAAATGTATGATACAAAAATATTGAGTAAATGTTATAGTTATAATCGCATTTAGTTCAAATATGAGGTCATTGGTCTTGATTTTGTATCTAATATGCAGAACCTTATAATAAATTTATAAATTATTAATGTATCAATAGTTGATTGATGCAGCGTTAGCTATATATATTATTACACATTTGCGTAATTTGAATTTCAATTGAATTAAGAGCCTATCAAGAATCCCAAAAGATACTTATTACAAACTCCGCGAAAATTCCACAAGTGTTCTCGTAATTATTAGCGTATCCCTGGATGTTGTATCCTGAAATGATTTCGTAGACTCAAAACCATTTGGAAGTCTAATCCATAATACAATCACAGGAGACGCAAAAGGTTAAATGTTGAATAAATTCCAATTTTATTTTGGTATTGTGGAATGATTGCGTAAAATGAAACAAATTCAAAGTTGAAGTAATATAACGTGTCATCTGTATACGATATGCAACTGTAATAAAAGATGTTTAAAAAGTGAAATAATTTTGGGATAAAACAAATATGTGCATAATTTATTCTGTGACTATTTTTTAAGAACCAATTTTAAAAGTATGTTGCCATCGATGATAGTAGTTTATGTTTGATAGTAGCTTGTGTCTACTCTAATCCTTAATGAAGATGTTAGGATCAAACTTTATAAACGCTTTAAGTAAAATATATTGATCGATAGATATTTATTACGTGTCACATTAAGTGTAATTTGATGGTCAATAAAGTTAAGCGCAGGGTATCTTGCTTTCCAAAGGCCACTTATTATAAGCCTAGAGAAATCCCTCTTTGCTGTTTAGAAATCATTAACCTATCCATAGAAGAGATTGAAGCTGTTCGTCTTTGTGACCTTCTCAAGATAGAGCAGAATGAGGCTGCTGACAGGATGGGAGTCTCCCGAAAAACTTTTTGGAGTGATCTCCAAAGGGCACGGGAGAAGATTGCTGATGCTCTTGTCAACGGAAAAGCAATCGAGATCTCTGGAGGAGAGTATGTTAACACCGGTGAATGCAAGGTCCATTTTCTCTGCAAAGAATGTGATCATATGTGGGAAGCAAAGGACAACCAGTCTCGCCCCACAAGCTGTCCGAACTGTGGCTCCACTCTAATTTTCCGAATTGGCGGAGATGGACGAGGAAGGAGATTTATTGAGAATAATTACTGTTGCCCTAAAAAAAGGGAAAGCAGTAGGGATACTGATGAAGTAAGCAAAAAAAAGTGACAATAAAACTGGACTTCAAAATCAACATTGATCAATTAGTTATCCGTGAACTACCACTCAGCTAAAGACTGAGTGGCTTCTCATTGGTCATCGGTTAAGGAATTTTCTTGCCTGAAAGCTATCGATTTTGCATTAGGAGACGTCCTTAAATTTTGGCCTGTTTACTTGAAATCGATGCCCTGTTACAACTTATAACTTATTTAACTATTTTATAATCTTTGAGCTAGACAGCTTGTGGGATCGGTGAAATTTGTCACGATTCCTCACTTAACCGAAGATGCAGTCATATGTTTATATTATGGGAAAAGAGGAAGACCAAAGAAACCAGAAATTGTTCTCCCTGATTATTTGAATTATGCACAGGTAGTCAAAATAAGAACAAATGGGGTACTTAAGAAAGTCGAGAAGATGAACCATCAACATTTTCCGTCTCCACTGTATTTTTGATGGGGAAATTAATGTCAATCATTTTTTCCAAGAATAAAGCGTTTAAACAACTGTTATCTCCAACAATTTTTAAGATCCCTTTTTTAAGATCCCTTTTTTAAGATCCCTTTTTTAAGATCCCTTTTTTAAGTCCCTTTTTTAAGATCTAAAACTACAAGCCTTCTCTGAATAACGAAACAAACAGGGAACTATATAAATGTGAAAATTTTATTATAAAGCATGAGTTCTGTTCTTAAAAAGCAATATGAAACAAGAAATGAACCATCAAATGAACCATCAAATGAACCATCAAATGAACCATCAAATGAACCATCAAATAAACCATCAAATGAGTACTTAATTCCCTGGTACATAATTGGAGTAACTGCAATCATTTGTGCAGCGACTCTGGTTTTAATTGCTTTTCTTGGACCCATTGGTCAGGAAATAATACAGTATAGAACATCTCAATCTGGCATATGGCAGATCGCAGGGCAAGATCTTGCAAATCTGGTACTGATCGCGCCGATATCGCTAATTGGTGGGATTCTATGTCTGGCCAGAAGGGCCGGCTCGAAATACTTGTTAATACTTACACCGATAACGTTAATGTACACAGGACTCTCTATGGGGATTGGCCAGGAATGGAGCAATTCAGCTTACAGCGGCAATGTTGAGGACTACTGGTGGCTTTTCGGAATCCTTGTAATAGGCGGGCTTATCCTACTTTTAGGCAGCCTGTCTATGTTTTCCGAAGCAGATGCTCCTGACTTCAAACCCAGAGGCCTGCAAATCTACGTGGGCCTGATGACAGTATTCTTCCTGCTCTTTGCAATAATGTGGATATCCCAAATCCAGCAAGTTACAAGTACTGGCGACCTTCCAGACGGCTCATACAAAGCAGCTCCAACTGCATTCTGGGCTATAAGGTATCTTGACCTTGGAGTAAGTATTCCATTAGGCTTTCTAGCATTATTCCTTATGCTTTCAAAGCCAAAAAAAGCATATTCAATACTGCTCCTGTTCTTTGGGTTTTTCATCACTATTGGAACCTCTGTAGACATGATGGCCATAGTTCAGGTCCTGAATGGGGATACGGAGACTGCCAAAAATGGACTCGTTATATTCTCGATACTCACATTCTTCTCCTATGGAGGCCTCTTCTATCTTGTAAAAGATAAACTTCATCGAGGTGTAGTTAAAAGCTCAGATAACCAGAACTAACTATTGTCGAGATAACTTAGCGAGTTTATATTTCGACCCCCAACGTAAAACTCAAAGTTGAGCTGGCGCACCCTGCTGCAAGCAACGGGATATGTTCGTGCCACCGCTCGAAATTCCGTTAAAAGAAATAATAACCCTAAACAGTTAACAGTTTAGTTTGAACAGAAGTTAACAACCGAAAAATGGGATTGAGAAATAATATAATCATCAACGTTTACCGGAGAAGTTTCCATCCCCGCAACAGGCTAGCGGGGTATTCGACTGAAATAACGCAATTCATATTATAGCTTCTTGTTGCACTGCTGAAAACGGGATAATTTATTTGCAGCATTATTTCATTCTGGACAAAATACTTTCTAAGTGATAGATTATTTTTTCTCTTTTGAAAGCCTCCAATCTATCTTTCTGTTTCTTGACAATAATTGATCGCAATCTCTCATCCTCTACCAATATATTTACCATCTCAGCAATTTCACAGTAATTCTTTTCATTAACCAGAATTCCTGTATTCTCAAGAGTGAAGGGGATAGCTGTAGATTTGTACGCTATAATTGGAACTTCAAAGTACATGCTTTCCAGTATAGGAACACAAAAGCCTTCGTGTTCACTCATACAGATAAAAACATCAGCTAATTTATAGTAAGAAATCAGGTCGTTAAATTTGATCGGACCTAATAAATGAACATCTTTCAGATTTAAGTCCTGGATCATCTTTTTCAAATAGTCTGAATAAATTTCACAGCCTTCATAGCTGCCGGCCAGGAAAAGCCTTGATTTTTGGTTAATACGTTTATAATAATAAAATATTTTTATTATATCTTCCTGTTTTTTATGCGGGGTCACTCTTCCTACAAATAAGAGATTCACAAAATCATCATTATATTTCGACAGCAATTTTTCGTTTGGATTTTTGTAATCATTAAAGTCCACTATTATAGGCAAAACATCGGTATTTTTAAATCCCATTTCTTGAAGTTCCAGTCTGTTGAACTCGGAAACTCCAACAGCAAGGTCTATGTGGTCAACAAGTAACTTGAGTTCCTTTTTTCCATTTTCCAGTAAGTTTACAAGAGTCTCGTTGACACCAATAAAATATTCAGAGGGGGTAATATTATGGTAAATCATTATTTTTTTGTCTGGAAGTTTTGCAACAAACTCCGAAACTTCGGAACCGATGGAAAAGTGAAAGATTAATATGTTCTCTTTTGAAGAAACCTTCTTATATTCGGTATATTTTTTTGCGTTAATTTCGGGATGTATATTTTGAGCGTAGATTTCGGATTTGTATCCCCATTCATTCAAGACGCTTTTAATTTCCCGGACTTCATTGCCTATGGCATCTCCTGGAGAAATTGTTGGTAAGATCTGATGAATCTCCATCTTCAAAGGCTCCCTAAAAATTCAATATATTTTTCTACAATTTTATCCCAGCTAAAATTTTCAGTAACATAAGACATCCCGTTCTCAGCCATAATTTTTCTGGCGGCAGGGTGTTCCATATAGAAATCGAGGCATCCTTCAAATTCATAGTAGTCATTAAAATAAAGTCCACCATTACATTTGATACAGTGGTCTTTAGTTACTGCGCAATCCCCATGTACCAGTACCGGAGATTTACATAACCATGACTCCATTATTACAATAGAAAAACTTTCATTCAATGAAGGTTGACACAAAAAAGTAGCTGCTGAATATGCATCATACTTATCCTGAAGTGGTACAAAGCCCAGATCGATAATATCATTTCTATTTTCAGAGGGTATTTCTATTGTCCCACTACCAATAAGAACGAGCTTTAATTCATTCTTTCTATGCTTTTTATATCTGGTAAAATAATCAATTAGAAGAGGGACATTTTTCCCGGCTTCCTTCCTGCCTGCATAAAGAATGAAGTCGGTTTTTATACCATATTTTTCCCTGAATCGATCTGGATTATACACAAAATCCATATCAATTCCCTCTCCTAAAACAATCTGCCTGTTATTTAGAGTATAAAGCTGATTCGCTAGTATTTTTTCAGGAAACGCATGAAAAATAATGCCTTTGACATTTTCAAACATGGTCTTATAAATATTCAGGTAAGCATAGCTTTCGTCATGAAGGCATGGAATTATAACTGATTTTTCAGGGTATATGCAAGATCCATAGTAAGTCGTACCGAACATATATGGAATAAATAAAAAGTAATCATAATCTACACCATGTTCAGCAATATAAGAATAGAGACCGGGACTGTTAACCATTTCCCGCATAAACGTCTTCTCTTCTTCGGGAGAGATCTTAAGACCATGCATAAGTTTGTAGTTTATTTTATCAAAACGGACAGTATCTCTTTTCCGGACTGAAAACCTGCGGATATTGACCCCATTTAAATTATAAATACCCTCTTCATAAAAATCAGTGCTCCAATCACTCAAGAATTCTTTGATGCAAGTAGTAAGTATTTCAACCTCAATACCATGTTTTTGCAGGTTTTCAACTGTTCTTCTGCATTCACTTTCTGCTCCACCAGGAATGTTCCCGTACCAAGGAGTTACAAATGCTAGTTTCATATTAATTTATCCCCGGGTCTCTCAAAATATCAAATTATGATAATAATTCAAACATTATTTAGTCCCTCATTTTTTTCCGATGACTGCATAGTCCTGCTCTCCGTATAAAGTATTGTTTAACATATTGATGTTTTGATTAAGAGTTTCAAACAGGACTTTCTCTCTGTCTTTCAGGTCACCAAATTCTGGCAACTTCTTCAATTTCATGCTGTCCGGAACGGGAGAAATAAATTTTGTTTCAATTTCGCGGAAATTAACTGCACTTAATAAAAACTTGAGTGTCTCGGGATGTACTGGTTTTATATGAGTAAAATCAATGTAAAAGTTGGTAAAAGAAAAGAATGATAGGGGATTTACAGTCTCTACTATTAAATAAAAACCATATTTAAGTTTTTTGTTGCAAAGGTGTAGCATTTTGATAAGGTAGTTAGGAGCCAGATGTTCAACTACCTGACTGATGAAAATCCCATCCAGGCTTTTGTCTTCCATACTTTGAAGGGCTTCTATTGCATCTTTTAACTCTACATTGAAACCTTTTGATTTGCAGAAATTAACCATATCTTCATCGACGTCTATTCCCTTTGCACCGATATCTTTCTGCCTGGCTAGTTCCAGAAATTCCCCTCTTCCACAACCGATATCCAACACATTTTTACAATCCTTGAAATAATCTAAAAACACTTTTTGATGTTGTTGAATATGATCCCTTGAGCCTCTGAACTGTTCTTCAAATGCATAATAATTTATTTCAGACTCATTGTTTTCAGGTTTCTGTACCTTATGATTCTGCAAGTTTTTTTTAAAACGATTCTCAAGCACGCTGTTAAGCCAGCTTTTGTTATTCAGGTCCAGATCAATTGCAGAAATGAAGCTATTAACTTCAGATTTGATATTTTGGGGGGAATCTACTTTTAAATGTTCAAGCTCGGTTTTTAAATATCCGGCATCTGTTTTCAAAGATTTAATATCAATTTTTAAACTTTTTGAGTTATCATTTAGACGTTCAAGACCAGTGTTCAAATTTTCTACATTAGTTTTTAAGTATTGGGACTCAGTTTTTAAATCTTTTACAACATCTGCAACGCCAAAATTAAACTCTTTTTGTTTTTGGAAAACTGGATCAACATATCTCCGGACCTCTCCGTGAACCATTTTTCTTCCTTCAATCAGAAATTTTCCAGTTAATGGACGATGAGAACTTATTGTATAACTTTCATTGGAGATGTCACAATAATTTATAAATTCGAGACCTTCAGGAATATCTCTTTTTATAGGGGAAACTGCAGAAAACGTTTCACTCATTATTTCCGGTTCATTTTCTGTATAAATACTCTCTTTTTTTCTCTTGTCTATGTTCTCACGGATTTTTTCCATGATCTTCTCGACATCTACCTCTTCGTCTTTAATTTCCAGTGTATCCAATTTAGATTCCTCAATGAACTTGATTATTATATGGACCCATTTCCAGAGTATGTGTTTATTGGATATGGCATGAAGTCTGTTAACCCGAGGTTACGTTTATTTATCTCAGTTTTTTATCCCTTAAGACAACATGTTCATTTTCGGTATCTGTTTCAACAGAAAAATTATTGATTTAATCAAAAGCATTACAGTTTTTCACCGAGCAATGCTTATGACTCATTACCGTACATTTCTTGAATTTTGATTTTTGGTTTCATGTTGAAAACGCCGGAATAGATAATTGCACTATCATTAGGAATTACTTTTAAAACCTCTATATCGTGAGCCATAAGCAAATATTCTTCAAAAGCATCTTTTCCATATCCTTTATTTGCCACACCAACAGAGAATGAATAGTCTCCTGCCGAAAGCGGAAAAAAGAATTCCCAGACTAGTTCTGCAATCTGTCCCTTTTTTAGAGTAAAAGTCTTAATGCCGCTACAATATGTATTTGTTTCAAATACTGATACACCCAGATTGTTTCTAACGTGAAGGCCAAAGTGAGGATCAGATAATTCTTTTAGGGCCTTGACTTGATATATAACTTTAATTACCTGTTCACTCTCAATGTATAATGTTTCCTCGTTTTTTGAGTTCAGAATTTTAAAGGAAATAAGTTCAACTTCCCCGGTTGAAGCATTCGGATTTTTTCGACCTGTGCAATCTTTCGTATCATTCATGTCATATACTATTACTTCTGCGTCCCCCATGTGTGCTTTTTGTAAAATCATTCCATGATAATAATCAATTATATCTTTTGGGTCGCCGGAACTAATTATATGACCGTGGTCTAATAAGATTGCTGAATCACATACAATTTTCACAGCATTCATGTCATGAGATACAAAAATAATAGATCCACCATTATTTTTAAATTCCAGAATCTTTCTCATGCATTTTTGCTGAAAATACGCGTCCCCTACAGAGAGCGCTTCATCTACCAAAAAGCACTTTGGTTCTGCATGCATTGCTATTGAGAATGCAAGCCTCATAAGCATACCCGACGAGTATGTTTTAATCGGGTCATAAATAAAATCCTCAAGCTCTGTGAAATCAATAATCTCGTCTTTTTTCCTTTCAATTTCGGTTTTATCCATTCCTAGAAATGTCCCATTCATGAATATATTTTCAAGACCTGTAAGTTCTTGATCAAAACCTGTTCCCAATTCAAGTAAACCGGTGATTTTTCCGTCTACTTCGATTAATCCTTCGTCAGGAAGCATGACACCGGAAAGTACCTTTAATATCGTAGATTTGCCAGCTCCGTTTTGCCCTACTATCCCGAGGGTTTGTCCGTCCTTCACTTCAAAAGAAATATTTTCTAATGCAGTGATCTCTCGATGGTACTTTTTCCTTAAGATTTTCTCTTTTAATCTGTCAGTGGGTGTATGATACAACTTGAACTTTTTTGAAACACCTGATACTTTGATCATATTGAGTCACAACTTGTGATTTTAATTATATGAAATCTCGAATATCTTTTTCCAGTTTTTTGAAGATAATTTCTGCAAAGAATAGAATTACAAAACTTAACAAAAGCAAATATAAAATAGGTTTTAAACTCGGGATTTCTTTATATATAAATATAGTTTGATACAGGTGGATGAATGAAAACGCCGGATTATAATTCATGAGTTTTTTTACAACATCTGGGAGTACATCATAAAGATATACTATTGGGGTAAACCAAAACCAGATTTTAAGTACAATTCCTACAACTTCTTTTAAGTCCCTTACGAAAACAACAAATACTCCAATAAAAAATCCAAGGGAATAAGCGAAGATCTGCTGGATAATATATATAAATGGGACTACTAGAATTACACGGCTTATTCCATACCCACTGATTAGAAGTAAAAACAGGAATATTCCCATTGTCACAACATAAGTAATACTCTCCGAAACTGCAATATAGAGAGGAAATGAGGACAGATCAACCTTAACTTTGGATATGATATATTTCTTGTCTAAAAAAACACTAGATGTCCTTGTGACAGTATTCGAAAAAGCATTCCATGCAATTACACCAGAAGTAAGATAAAACCCATAAGCGTAGACCGAAGACGAACCAGGCAACCGCGATCCCATAAGATTCGCAAATATGACGGTAAATATAAAAATATCCACAAGTGGATAAATAAAGTTCCACAAAGCTCCTAAAGTAGATCCGGAGTACTTTTCAGTAATATCCCTTTTTGCTAATTCAAGAATTAAACCTATATTCAAATTAATATCTCCTGATTATTACTTCGCCGGGGGGAAGAATATTATATTTTTTGAGAAACAATCTGATTATCGGAAGTTATCTATCACAAAAACAATTTTCGCAGGCAATATTTTTTTTCATGCTATTTTCAAAAATAGAGATATCAAACATAGCTGCTCTTTTAAAACATTCATTTCCATAGCTTGATGGGTTTTTCGAGATATTCTTTACTGCCCTGATTATATTTTGAACATCCGCTTCCACAAACACGCCGGTTTTCCCGTCGACTACCGTTTCCTTAAACCCACCTTCATTTACAGCTACTACAGGTTTTCCACTTGCCATAGCTTCCACAGGAGTCATCCCGAAATCCTCATCCATGGCAGTACAGATAAAACCTCTACAGCGGGAATAAAGGTCAAGCAATTCCGTCTCGGAAACTTCCCCAAGAACCTTCACGTTTTCAGGTAAGTTGTCAAGAATATTTTTTGCATAACTTTTTGCGTGATCTCCTTTGGAGTACCCCCCAACAATGACAAGCTTTTCTTCGGGCATTTTCTTGAATGCTTCAATTTGAATTTCCACCCGTTTTTCAGGATAGAGCCGGTTTACTGAAAGCCAGAAGTCTCCATATTCTTTACAGGTAAATTTTGAAGTTTCGACAGGGGGGTAGATAACTTCAGCGTCCCTGTGGAAATACTTTTTGATTCTTGTGGAGGTATTTTTAGAGTTAGTTACGATTTTACACACATGGGAAAGGTAATATTCCGAAACTGGCCTGTGAAGCCTGACCCAGATCCGAAAGAAGATCGAGATCCAGATAGGTTGCCTACTGATAAAGGTCTCGTAAAGGTCATAGAAAGCTCGTGTAGGAGTATGGCAGTAATACAGGTTGGGCTTATGTTTCTTTGCTGCGAAATATGCCCAGTTGCCTGAAAAAATAAAAAAATCGTATTCCTTTGAAAAATCACAGGCTGCAAAATGATATGATGCGGAAATCTGCTTCAGAGGAGGTATTTTTGGAGTTTTTCCCAGGCTGATTATGTGTATGTTGGAATACCCCATCTTTTTTACGGACTCCATATTCAAGTCAGTAGTGATAACATCGGCATTGAGGTATTCTGCGAGCATGAGGACAAGTTTCTCTCCACCGCCAATGGCTCCGAAATAATCATGAAATATAGCTATTTTCATTGATTTCTCACTTTTTTCAGGGGTTTAAACAAATACAGATAAAAAGCTAATTTAATTATAAATGTAAACATCGAGTCCCCCGGGGCGGGAAGAGTATCGTGTCATATTTTTATAATTTAAAGTTTCCTATCTATCCTTGAAATATCAATATAAAAGTTATCTGTGGTTTCTGATTTCCGATTAATAGTACCCAATTTCTGCAAGATTTCAACAATTCCAGGACTTACTACGCAGTTGAACTGAAAAATCAACAGCATCAGAAGGTTAACTGTTTAAAACGTGACCTTAACCCATAGTCTTTGCCATAATTGATTTTGTTCCTCAAGTACATAAGTCCTAAATTCATTGAACTCAACGATTATAAATATATTGAAAATTGTATATCAACAGTAAAGACATACGATACTTTCCAGATGAGATGGTTCATTAGATATATATAATACTTCCCAGATGGATTCTGTTCCAAAATCTAGTGATTTTTGCATTTTTGGATTGAAAATCTGAATTCGCAAGAAGAATCCAGTGATCATCAAAACCAATATTCGATATCTAAAGACTTCAATTCTTAAGTCGTATCATAAGGATTGTGACGAATTACAAGGTCCAATGATTTTGAATTTTACATTCATCACTAGATTTTGGTACTGAGTCAAAACAACCTTAAAGTTATTATATAAATTCAACTACTATCAAAGATTAAGATATTCAAGAGTTAAATGAATTCAAGAGTTAAATGAATTCAAGAGTTAAATGAATTCAAGAGTTAAATGAATTCAAGAGCGAAATGAATTCAGGGGCGAGATGAATTCAAGAGCGAAATGAATTCAAAAGTGCGATGAATTTAAGAGTTAAAAAACTAAAAGAGATGATTACTACGAACAAAGGCATGGGATGTCCGGTGGCAAAACGGCCCGCTCATAGGTTAAAATTCAGTATTATTTCTTTGATTGCAGTTGCATTGGTTGCTTTTCTCATGCGCATGATCTCATATTCCGCCGCTACTGCAAACGGAAGCATAAATCTTATGGGATATGATAGTTTCTACCATATGCGGCGCATTTTATATACAACTTTCAATTTTCCACATCCCCTTAATTTCGATACTTATATTAATTATCCTGCGGGGTTTGAAGTTGGATGGCCGCCTTTTTTTGACTTTTTAGGTGCGCTGCTTGCAAAAATCCTTGGAGTAGGCAACCCTAGTTTGTATACCACAGAATTTGCAGGAGCCTTGCTGCCAGTGCTTCTGGGAGTCCTGACAATAATTCCACTGTATATAGCAGCTGCTGCGATATTTGACCGAAAAACCGCACTTCTTGGAGCCTTAGTTTTTGCAGTGATTCCCGCCCATGTTTACGTATCACGGTTTGGAGCAGTTGACCATCACGTAGCAGAAACCCTCCTCTCAACATCAGCTTATGCATGCTTCATACTTGCTTTAAAATGGGCAAGAGAAGGCTCTCTTTCCCTGGCCTCTCTTAAAACTATCTCTTCTGAAAAGAAGCTAATTAAATCGCTAGCTTTCGCAGGAGCATCCGGACTATTCTTTGCACTTCTGATTTACACATGGATAGGTGCCCTTGTCTTTGTAAGCTTTATTTTACTTTACGCATTCATACAGACCATAATCGATCTTAAGGCTGAGAAAAACTCCGACTATCTTCTTATATGCTCTACCGTAGCCCTTCTTGCAACGCTTATCTTTACAATTCCACTCTCAGCAGGGTCCTTGCGTCCAGGCCTGGAAATGAGTGCAATGTATCTTTCCTGGTTCCAGGTATTCTATGTATTCAGCATGCTAGCCGGAACCTTAATCCTCTGGGTCTTTTCCTTATATATCTCGAAAAAAGGTCTTGACTGGAAATACTATCCAGCTGCCCTAATACTGATCTCTGTAGCAGGTCTTCTGTCCCTTAAAATTTTATCTGCCGAATCTTATTCTTTTGTGATTGAAGGAATGAGTTTCTTCCTCGGAAAAGGTGAATACATAAGCACGATTGCCGAAGCCCTGCCAATATTTTTAACTACAGATGGAACACTTACTTTTTCGCCAATATTGGGAAGTCTTGGGCTTTGTTTCATTACCGCTCTGGGAGGATTATTCCTGCTCGGCCTTGAGTGGATCGGAGAAAAATCAAAGTCTGAAGGAGTATTTTTCCTATTATGGTCGGTCTTTTTCGCATATTTAACACTCTCTCAGAGGCGTTTCTCATATCTGTTTGCAGTAAACGTTTCAATCCTTACATCATATTTCCTCTGGGTTTTACTGGACTCCTTTGACTTTGAGACTGAAGTAAAAAAACTGGCAAAATCTGTTCCGATTCACGGAAATAATGCAATGATTACATCTAAGGCAGAAATGGAAACAAAGTCAAAAAGGGCAGAAAAAGAAACAAAGTCAAAAAAAGCAGAAAAAGAAACAAAGTCAAAAATAAAATCAAAATCGAAAATTAATAATCTTTCAGGTTCAAAACAGAATTCTCAACCGGACTATTTCAAAATTTTCTCATCCCTGGTACTTATAGGGCTTGTGTTTATACCCTGCATATTGGCAGGATTTGCCTTTGCAAAAGATCAAGGCTTGATTGACCCTGTATGGAAGGACTCTCTCACCTGGCTTGGAGCTTCGAGCCCTGAAACTTCTGACTACCTTGATCCTTCCGGAACTCCCGAATATGGGGTTTTGAGCTGGTGGGACTACGGAAACTGGATTGTTTACCAGGCTCAAAGGCCTGCAGTTTCAAATAACTTCCAGACCGGCGTAGACGATTCTGCACATTTCTTCACAACGGACTCCGAGGAAGAAGCAAAGGCAATCATAGAAAAGCTTAAAGTAAAGTATGTAATGACCGACAATCTGATGGCAGGCGGCAAATTTGGGTCTATTGTTAAGCTTGCAGGCGAGAACATAAGCAAGTATGTAAATGTTCAAACCGTCAACGTAAATGGCGGGCTTCAAACGATTGCAACTGCTAAAAAGGAATTCACAGAGACCGAAGTATACAAACTTCATCAACTTGACGGGTCAAACCTCGGAAACCTGAGGCTTGCCCATGAAAGTACTGCATCTGTGGATGATAATGACACAGTTAGTGACGTAAAGATATTCGAGTTTGTCCCCGGAGCCAGGCTTTCAGGTACTGCAGACCCAGGGCAAAACATTACTGCGACCCTTGAGCTAAGCTCAAATACAGGCCGAAAATTCACATATCAGAATGAAGTAATGTCGGATAAAAATGGTTCATTTGAAATAACCGTACCTTACTCGACCGAAAACAATGCAGATGGAGTTAGTGCTCTATCGACCTATTCCCTGAATGCAGGAAGAAATACAACCGTTTCAGAGATCCAGGTAACGGAAGACGATGTCCTTAAAGGAAACAAGATAGAGGTGAAAATCCCGGACTCAAAATGAGGAACTTCTGAGCCGGATTTTTAAAATGAAAACAGAAATTAAAATCTTTTAGAATACGAAAAGAGAAAAAGAAATCTTTTCATTCTCTTTTTCCTCTTCTTTTTATTGTTTTTCAAATCGGCTTTACTCAATATTTTGGGAAGACAACTTTAGTAATGGGGCTGCACTGAAAATCTTGAAGTTTTCATTCTCCAGCACTTTCGACTCCTACGGCGCTCAGGAACCTTTTCACTACGGCTTCATTAACCAGCCTGAGTAACGTCTGCCGGTCTTTTGTAGCGCTGAAAACTCCAAGGGGAATCTGGGCTCCTGCTGCGTTTGCATGTCCACCTGCATCTTCGCCGAAAGCCTGGCGCATAACTTCGCCGAGGTTAATTCTGATATCATTGCTTCTTCCGGAGATGTATATGCGGTCTTCAGTTACTCCAAAGACTACGGTTGTAGAGATCCCTTCAAGGCTTAAGAGATAATCTGCAGCTTGCGGAAGCGTATCCCTGTCCCTTATGTTCCCTACATTCGAGAGAAGGTAACTTCCCATTACCTGCCGGTTTCTTATGGCTTCCCCAAGCACCTCAAGGGTTTCAGTGGCCATCGAAGGCTGCTCAAGCTGGTCCAGGATTCCGTGGTTTGAAAGGGGGTAAAGGTATGAAGCGGCTGATAGATCAGCAGGGTCGGTCTTCCGCTTGAAGTCCTGGGTATCAGTCCGGATTCCGTAGAGCAGGGCTGTTGCCAGAGTCTTGGATATATTGATATTAAGCTGCTGCAGGTACTTTGTCATTATAGTAGCCGTTGCTCCGAAGTTAGGCCGGATATCTATGTACTCAGCCTTTATCTCGGTTTCTCCTGGAGGGTGATGGTCAATTACAATGCCCACAAACGAGTTTGGGGGAACCATATTGTTAACTCCTGGAATGGAGCAGTCTATCAGGGCGATTTCATCGAAGCCTTTGAGGCCGTTCTCTTCCATCTTACCGAGGTCGATACCTAGCAGGTTTACAAAGGCTTTATTTTCCTGATGACCGATTCGGCCATGGTAGAGGATGTTTGCTTCAACCCCGATACTCTTTGCAATTTCTTTCAGGGCCAGTCCGCTCGAAATGGCATCAGGGTCAGGGTTATCGTGGATTACTATAGCTAGTTTTTTGTCTCTTATTCCCTTCAGCCACCGCGCAAGCCTGTTACCTCTGTGGACAGATTCGGCTCTCTCAAGAGAACGGGAAAGGGAACTTGCAACAAGCTTGGAAGGCATAAAGACATAATCTGCCCCAAGGTCTTCCATTTTTTCCTTATTGATAATATCTGAAGCTCGGGAAAATAGCTGAACATCAGGGTTAACTGCTTTTTTGAAATTCTCAATCCCCTTTCTGTTAGCCTCATTATTGGAAGTCAGGAAAAGTATAACAACAACATTTTTAAGGTCAATCTTATCGACAAGCTCAGGGTCGGAAATATCGCCTACAATCGCTTCAAAGCCCTCTTCCCTGAGAGTCTCGACCTTAGCTTCGTCTTTATCTACAATAATCACGAGCTTATTGCTTTCCCTGAGCTCTTTTGCAAGCGCAAAACCAACACTTCCACTGCCCAGAACAAGGTATCTGGGTTTGACTGTACTTTTAAGATTGCTATCCGCATCTTTTGATAAGTTAAGCAAAAATAGTCCTCCCTGTTTTATATAAGTCCAGACACATGTAAAGGAAAGCAAACATTTGATCAGAATCCTGCCTATTCACATTTTACTACAGTTAGTTATAGTCACGAGGCTAAATAATGCAACTGCCCAATAAGGTACAATGAAGTTTTTTGTTGCAACAATTACAGGCGTGACTATAACTGTAAGGCTAACTGTAGTTTTTGGACTGTTTTTCTTGCTGATTAGACACTCTTATGAAACTGCATTTTATATATCGTACTCTTTAAGAAATAATATGCTTTTTATGGGAAATTCAAAAATTCCGGTATAAATTCCGGTATATTATGTTATATTGGAATGTAACATATATACTTAATAACATCAAATAGGTTTTCCTCGGTGTAGAAATATAAGAAATAAATTCCCTCAATTGCTCTGGAGATATATAAAAATTTCTACTCCAATCTATGAGCTAGAGTATCTACTATAATTTATGAGCCAGAGAATCTACTACAATCTATAAGCCAGAGAATTTACTCCAATCTATGAGCCAGAGAATCCACTACAATCAATGAGCTTGGAATCTACTACAATCTATGAGCCAGCGAGTCCATATGAGTCAGATAGTTCAGGCTTGCAGAAAGATATGAAGGATTAAATGGGTAACAGAAGATCACATGAGATAATCCGGCAGGTAATAGTTATGAAGTGCATTAATTCTTTGAGGATGAAAGCGATAGACCGAAATTGCGAATGTCTTGGGCTTTTACCCGTCCAGTTAATGGAAAATGCGGGGGCTGTTATTGCACAGCACATACGGGAAAAGCTTGAGAGTGGCATGGTACTTCTTCTCGCAGGCCGGGGAAACAACGGGGGAGATGCATTTGTCGCAGCCAGACATCTTGCAGGCTCTTCAGGATACACTGTAAAGGTAATCCTGCTGGGAAAAGCCAGGGACATAGGAACGGAAGAAGCTTTCCATAACTTTTCCCTCTTGAAGTTCAGCCGTGTTGATGTTCTAGAAATAACGGACTCAAGCCAGCTTGAAGCTGCGGCTTCTAAATGGTTTCAGGAAGCCGATCTACTCGTAGACGCGGTATTCGGAACCGGAATAAGAGGAAAGCTCAGAGAACCTGAATCAAAGGCTATCGACTTTATAAACCGGGAAGGAAAAGCCGGAAAAACCGTAATTTCGGTTGACATACCCTCAGGACTTGACCCTGATGGTGGAGATTTTGAAAAAGCCGTGCATGCAGAGTTTACAGTCACTTTTCACCACATGAAGACAGGGCTTTTGAGCGAGAAGGCAAAAGAATACACTGGCATGATAAAGGTTGCAGACATCGGAATCTGTGCCGACGCCGAACAGTATGTTGGTCCCGGAGACCTTATGATGCTGCACAGGCGAGAGTCAGGGGAACACAAAGGTGATTCCGGAAAAATCCTTGTTATAGGAGGAGGCCCATATTCAGGAGCTCCGGCCCTTGCGTCCCTTTCAGCCCTTAAAGCTGGAGCAGACCTTGTAACTGTAGCAGTTCCAGGACCTGTAGCCGAAATAGTAGCATCATATTCTCCAAACCTTATCGTCCGAAAACTCTCTTCAAATGTCCTCTGCCCTGAAGATCTTTCAATCCTTATGGACCTTATAAATTCCCATGATGTAGTTGTGATGGGGATGGGGCTCGGAAGAGCGACAGAAACCCTGGAAGCCGTCCGAAAAATACTGCCCTTTTGCAGGAAAGCAGTTCTTGATGCCGATGCCCTCTCAGCTCTCTCAGGCGCTATTTTTGAAAGCCTTGCAGGCAACTGCGAACTGATAGTAACTCCACATGCAGGAGAATTTGCCCGCCTGAGAAATGTGGAAACTCCTGAGGACATGGAATCCCGTATTAAAGCCGTCAGGGAGTTTTCGGAGGAAAAAGGGGTTGTAACACTTCTCAAAGGAAAAATCGATATTATCTCGGACGGAAAGCAGACCATGCTAAACAGGACAGGAAACCCGGGCATGACCGTGGGAGGCACAGGAGATGTCCTTGCAGGGCTTACAGGATCTCTTTTTTCCAGAAATCCCGCATTCCTCGCGGCAGCCTGTTCTGCACATATCAACGGGGCAGCCGGTGATCTGGCTTTTGAAAAAGCAGGAAACGGGCTGCTTGCAACGGATGTTCTGGAGAAAATTCCTGAAATAATTAAAGCGGCTGAGATAGGGTAAAAAAGAAGATTGAGTGTAAGAGATTGAGTGTAAGAGATTGAGTGTAAGAGATTGAGTAGCAGAGATTGAGTAGCAGAGATTAAGTATCAGAGATTGAGTATCAGAGATTGAGTAAAGTAAGTGTAAAATATTGTAAATTTGCTAATGGGGAGGCAATTAGTATGGTACATGAAACTGAAAGAAAAATCGAGCTGAAAATAGAAAGAAACCGGATAAGAGTTACGATTTTTCATGGGGAAGACGAACAGGTCATAAAACTCAACCTTGAAGAAGCCAGAGAACTGAGAGAAGAGCTGGATAAAGTAATTGAAGACTATTCCCAAAGAAAGCAAATCAGAATAGACTGATCCGAGAAAATATGTGTTGAAGTGCCAAAAAAGCATAAAATGTCAGGAAAACATCAGAATGTCAGGAAAACATTAGAATGTTAAAAAGGCGTTGAAATACCAAAAATGACAAAAAAGAGATTTAATTTCAAAAATAAGTACTGAAATTCCATAAAAAGGGAATTAAAATCCAGGTTGTCTCAAACCAGAGAAATCAAGGTTATATATGTACGAAAAACGTGGTGATTTTGTGGAAAAGCAATTTACTCATATTAAGTCCGGCAGAGCGCATATGGTAGATATCAGCGAAAAACGTGAAGTTCCGAGATTGGCGCGGGCTGCAGGGGAAATTATACTTTCCGAGGAGACTATAGAGAAGATCCAAACCGGAAACGTGGAAAAAGGCAATGTGCTTGCAACTGCACGGGTTGCTGCCTTGCTTGCGATTAAAAAGACCCCTGAAATAATCCCAATGTGCCATCAGATCCCTATAACTGCCATAGATGTGGATTTTGAGATCGGCAAAGGGATGATTTCAGCAGAGGTAAAAGTCCGGACTGTCGGGAAAACGGGAGTTGAGATGGAAGCCCTCACAGGGGTTTCGGCAGCACTGCTGACGATCTGGGATATGGTCAAATCAGTGGAAAAAGACGACAGTGGAAATTATCCAAATACTTCAATACAAAATATTAGGGTGCTCGAAAAGCTCAAAGGATAAGGCCCAGGGTGAGCCCATAAAAAATAAGCTTTTTAAAGGATGGGATATATCAAGACCGCAGACTGAGGTATATATCTTGAAGATCATAGGTGGACCAGCATCACAATTACTTGCCAGCCGCACTGCCCGGGCTTTAGGGATAGAGCCTGTACTTTCCGAGTTTAATCGATTTCCTGATGGGGAACTTTATCTTCGAATCGCAGAAGATATCGAAAACGAGCGTGTAACCCTTATTCAGAGTACGCCCACTGATTCTGATCTTGTTTCCTTGCTCCAGCTTATCGATGCCTGTGAAGGAGCAAAAGAACTCAATGTCGTGATCCCTTACATGGGATATGCCAGACAGGATAAGAAATTCAAGCCCGGAGAGCCGATAAGTGCCCGTGCAATTGCCCGCTGTATAAGGGCTGACCGTGTCTTTACGATAAACATCCACGAAAAAAGTGTGCTTGAACATTTCCCTGGCTCTGCGGAAAACCTTGACGCAGCTAAACTTGTCGGGGACTATATTGCAGGGCTTAACCTGGAAAATCCACTTCTGCTTGCTCCGGATTCGGGAGCTGAAGGGCTTGTAAAGCGCGTCTCGTTAGGTCTGGGTTTTGATTACGATCACCTGGAGAAAACAAGGCTCAGCGGGGACACAGTTGTAATCAAGACAAAGAATCTCGATGTAACAGGCAGGAATGTTGTCCTTGTAGACGATATGATTGCAACAGGCGGGACAATGGCTGAATCTATCAAAATGCTCAGATCTCAGGGAGCTGCAGATGTTTACATTGCCTGTGTACATCCAGTACTTGCAAGGAACGCAGCTTTAAGGCTCTTCAATGCGGGCGTAAAGGATATTCTCGGAACCGACACCCTTGAAAGAGCAGAGAGCAGGCTGAGCGTTGCTCCCCTTATTGCAGATGCCCTTAAGGGACTCTGATTAAAATAGTTTAATTTTATTACCGTTAACTATTTTTTATGTTCTGTTGTTTTTAGTACTATGACTCTTCCAGAAGTCTGTCCACTTGATGAAAGTCAGACATGTAAAGGGCGGGAGTGTCACCTCTTCTGCCTTGAATGGAGAACAAGAGAACCCACCTGCCTTATAGGCTACAGTATAACAAGTAAAATTAAATCCGGAAAAGCTGACCGTAACAGGGATACCTATGCTGAAGACACTTTCCGAAAACTAGGGCGGCAGCCGCTTTCTAAGAGAAATAATGTCTCTAATAAAGGAGACTGGACCCCTTCAAGGCTCACAAAAAGACCTCAGGAAAAACCTGTTGAAAGAAATGAAAGGAATACTTCTAAGAGCCGGTACTTCCAGGACACAACTGTAAAGAATCCTGACCTGAAGCCTGAGGAAAAACCTGAGGAAAAACCTGAAGAAAGGCAAAGATATGCTCCAAGCGATACTGAGAAAGTCTCTATAAGGCTGGAACCCGGATTGAAAACTGAGCTGGCTGAACAGAATTCGGTTATATATGCAAACAATCAGCCAAAAGTACATGAAAAGTCAAAGGCCCCGGAAAAAGTCATTTCAAGAGATAAGCATACTACAATCTTTGCACTTTCTGATGCCGATAAAAAAGATACCTTTTGCCCGCCAGGGAGAGAAGAAAAAGCAGAAAAGTCCCCTGAAAACAGGGAAAAACGCAAAAAGCTTGATAAAGCGATGGAGATAGACCTTCCTGATACTTCCGAAGATGATTTCTGGAGTTAACCGTTTTCAGCCCGAAAATGGCTGTTTTTCGCTCAACCGTTGACCCACAACCGTCGATCCACAACCGTTGACCCACAACCGTTGACCCACAACCGTTGCGCCAGTTAATCACGCTGTCATAGCGTTTTAGATTTAGCAGTAATTTTCGCTCAAGCCTTTTTTGAAAAGGCTTGTGATCACGCTGTCATAGCGTTTTAGATTTAGCAGTAATTTTCGCTCAAGCCTTTTTTGAAAAGGCTTGGCAGTTAACCGCCCCCCAGCTCAAAGAAATAGCTCAGACATACAGGCAGAAGTTCCGGAAAGGGGTTCTTACCCTTGAAGAAAAAAATTATTATCTTTACTCCGGCGTTCCTGAAGTGAATTTGCTTGATTCCTTTATGAAACCGATTGTTCATGGTTTTAAGACATTGGGTTTAAAGATGTTGAATGATTATAATCCATGAATATAGAAGGAATTATGAGGAAATCAACTTACGTCTGAGAGAGAATTTTGATATCTTAAGATTCTCATTTTTTGTGCCGTTTAACTATGCTGCTTAACTTATGATGCTTAACTTATGATGCTTAACTTATGATGCTTAACTAATGCTGCTTAACTTATGTTGCTTAACTTATGCTGCTTAACTTATGTTGCTTAACTTATGTTGCTTAACTTATGCTGCTTAACTTATGTTGCATGCTCGGGAAGGAAACAAAAAAGGATATGATGATTCAGGATGGACCGCCAGACATACCAGACAATCTACAGCTCACTGCATGACTTTAAAGATGTTTTTCGACTTTCGGAGGAATATTCCAAACCCGTAGGTGTGCTTGCAACAATTCTCAATCAGAAAGTCGTGAAAAAGACTCGGTTCAAACACAGGAAAGTTTATTCAAGAGAAACTGAACTTTTTTTAAAATGGAAACAGGGACGCACTATTCTTGACCTTGCGGAATACACAGGCTTTCCTCCAACCCTTATGGCATCCCTTATTATGAAAAATTGTCAAATTTCCAAGAAAAGTATAAACTGGCTCTTCAAAAATGTGGATTTAATCGAAAACCGCCGTCTTCAAAAGGAAGTTAAAAAAGCTCTTGATGTCGATCACTTCTTTTCGCCTCATGCCCATGAGATGCAGTGTAAGAAAGGAGAGATGGGAGAAGCACTTATCCAGAAATGGCTCGATGATAGAGAAATTTCGTATTGCACCGAAGCAGACATTCGGGCCAAGGGAGAAGGCAAGACTCCTGATTTTGTCCTGGAAAATCCTGTATGTATAGACAATCTTATGGTCAACTGGATTGAAAGCAAAGCGCTTTTTGGAGACGAGTTCGAACATGAACATTATTCAAAGAAACAATTTCGGGAATATGCAGAGATTTTCGGGGAAGGTATGGTTGTCTACTGGTACGGGTATCTCGAAGATCTCCCTGCCGAGGGCTATCTTGTAAAGAACTACAGCTTTTTTGAAGAATATCAAGAGGATATTGACGAGCTATTTAATTATCTTGTATACTGGTGAATCGCAAGCCTTTTCAAAAAACTGCTTGCCCGCACGCCTTTTCAAAAAAGGCTTGAGCGAAAACCCAAGCAATATTTGTTGAGTTTAAGAAACTTGGCCCCAAACCCTATCGGCGTGATAAACCGGCGCAACGGTTTTATTAAAGTTTTGCAATAGACGACATATTGGTAATAGGGTCTTTTTCTACCTGGAAGACGTGGTCTGCCGAATCTATTAGGGATTCATCATGGGATACCACAATAATCTGGCCTACACCTATGCCGCGCATCATGTCTATGAGTTTCAAAAGCTGGTTTATATGCCCGCGGTCCAGGAAAACCGTAGGCTCGTCAAGGATCATGGGGGGGAGCCCGTCTGCTCTATCTCCACCAAAACCCATGGCAAGAAGCCTGTAGATCGCACAGCGCAGGACGAGGTTAAAGATTGCACGTTCTCCCCCGCTAAGGAGTTTTGGTTCAAGGGGAGTGCCGTCTTTTCTGTAAACCGTCAGGTTATATTCCGGGTCAAGTTCGATATGGGAATAGGCATTATTTGTGTACATAAAGCTGAACATTTCATTCAAAAGGGTAGAAAGAGCTCCTATGTTTTTTGTCCGCATATCAGCCCGAACGCGCATATACATGCTCTCAAGCTCCTCGGCGTTGCTATATACGGCTTCGAGGTATTGCTGCCTGTTCTCAAGAGCTTTGAGTTCTTCTTTCAGCTCATTGCGACGTTTTAGACTATTCTCGACCATACCGACTTCTTTTAAGAGCGCATCTTTGGCAGCCGTGATTTGCCGGATTTTTTCAGTAAGGTTTGCCTGATACTCTTCAAGCTGGGCACGCTGTGACTGAAGATCTTCAAACCTGCTCCCCTGCAGCTTTCCGTCAAGCTGTTTTACCCTTTCGTTTCTTTCAAGGATTTCCCTGTCAAAGAAGCCGACTTTTTCGGCAAGGTTCCTGATTGAAGCTTCAAGCTCGGAGATTTTGTGCTTAACGTTATCCATCTGGATCAGGTTTGCCCCGAGTTTTTTTGTCTTCAAGAGACGCTTTGCACTCTCTTCATAGGTTTCTTTTACCGCGGCTTCTTTTTTCCGCAGGGTTTCAAGCTCAACTTCCAGGGTTTTGAGTTTTTCCTTTTCCTGAGTCTCCCTCTCAGCAAGCCCTTTTAGTTTCTCATTGAGCTCTTCAAGCCTCTGCCCGTAATTTTCGATCAGTGCCAGGGAAGTCCTGATTTTCCCGTTCAGGCTTTCTCTTTCAGAGGTGTTTTCGGCAAGCTTTTTCTCAAAGGCTTTTGCCTCTCGAAGTACTCTTTCACTCTCACCATGGGCTTTTTGAGCCGCTGCCTCCCATCCCTGCAGGGCTTTAATGTCAGGAAGAAGCTTACCCATCTTGGTCTCAAGTTCTTCCTTTTGTTTATTAAGGCCTTCAAGTTTAAGGGAATCTTCCTCGGTTCGGGTTTTGTGGATCTCTATCCTTTCTTGCAGGTCTTTTGCCTTATTTTTGAGTCTTTCGGTTTCCAGGTCGTAATCCGAAATCCGCTTCTCCAGCTTTTTTGCATCCTTAAGCCGATTGAGTTTTTTCTCGACTTCGGCCTGCTGGAGCTTTATATCGAGAAGTTCCGCTGCAAGCTTTTCTCTCTTCTGTTCGGATTCCCCGGTTGTGCATGCGATTTCAGAGCCTTTAAGATCCTGCCCGCATGTAGGGCATTTTCCTTCGGCAAGCAGCTGCCGGTTTTTACGGATAACTTTATCAAGTTCCCTGAGAGTAGCTTCAAGCTCTTTTTCCCGCCCATGCAATCTGTTTTTGTTTTCCAGCAGAAGTTCACTGAGGTACTCCAGGTCCTCTAGCTGTTCTCCGGTAAAGCCAAGCCCCTTTAACCCTGCAGAAGCTTCGGATTTTTGCTCCTGGACTTCCAGAACTGCCTTTTCATTTTCCCTGAGATCCTCTTCAAGAATTTCAATCTCTGTTTTACTTTTCCGAACTGCGACCCTGGCATTTTGAAGTTCCTTATCGAGTGTGAGAAGATTTATGTCTCCGGTTTCTTTTTCTTTGAAAGCAAGTGCAAGTTTTGTCGAGGCTTCATTTTTTCGCTCACGCAGAAGGCTTTCTTTTTCTTCGAGCTCATTTATAAATAAAGGAATCTCATAAGTGTCCGTGAAGCCTGTAGTCTCTTTTGCAGTTTCTTTTAACTTTTTATTCTCATCCTCGATTCTCAGTATATTTTTCCGGTTTCCTTCAATTTCCCGGTTTGTAGACCCGATATCCTCCCTGCACTGGATCAAAGTCTGTTCGGTCTCAGCCTTTTCGTTTTCAAGGTCGTGCAGAGCCTGAGTGTGAACCTCTTCTTCCCTGAGTAGAAGAGCAAGTTCTTTTGAGATTGCGTTTACCTTTTCTCTGGCAAGAAATTCCTCTTTTTCCTGCTGCAGGCTCAGAGCCTCAATTTCAAGATCTCCAAAACCGCATTTTTCTCGAATAAGATTATTTTCTTCTTCCAGTCTGAGCAGAGCTTGCCTTTGTTCACGGGATTCTCCTGCGAGGTTTTCTTTTTCCCGGATACAGCCAGCCTTGTCTTCCTGAGATTTAGCCAGGGCCTGCTTCAGAGCCTGGATTTCCTGGAGACGTTCCCTGTGCTCTGTGATCATAAGGTCGAGTTTTTCTTTCTGGGCGGCTGCAACTTCTTTATTTTCATTAAATTTTTTTAAGATAGCATCGTTTTCCTTTATCTTCTGCCTGAGCCCATTCAAAACGGCATGCGGTTCTGTACTTTCAATTCCCTCAATTTCAGATTTTACGCTCGAAAGGCTGTTACCCGTGTCCCTTTGAAGCCTTTTTACAGCCGTTTTTGCGCTTCCTGCTCTTTCCCTGTATTCTTCGAGCTTTCCGAGCTGCAGCAGGCCGTCGATCATTCGCTGTCTGTCTTTTGGTTTTGCATTAATGAGTACATCAATTTCGCCCTGCCTGATATAAGCACAGTTCCTGTATGCATCTTCGTCCATATTCAGAAGAGAACAGACCTCTTCGTAAGTCCGTGTAGCCTGATCGACAATACTTTCCCCGTCGGAATAGAGCACGCATTTCGAATTCGAAGCGTTCTCACTTTTAGAAGAATACCTGAAAGCCTGTTCTATAAGGTAGTCCTGCCCTAAATGCTCAAAACCCAGGTTTATTTTCGCATTTTCAGCCCCTTTGAAGATTACATCTGCAAGCACAAAGTCCTTTGAAAGAATTTTGCTCCCAAAAAGCCCCATAAAACATGCTTCAAGCAGGCTGGACTTCCCGCTCCCGTTCACCCCGGAAATGACTGTAACTCCATCTTCAAATGTAAAATCCAGTTTTTTATAACTCCGGATGTTTTCAATATGCAGGTTTTTGAGTTTCACAGGTAATCACCAAGGTTATACTGTCGAGGTACAGCAGCCTTTCTCCTTCCTTTTTTTGGTCCGGCTGTCCCCGTTTTTTCACTTAGCTCTGTAGCCATGGCAGGTTCCTCTTCAGGCAGCTTTTTAGCTTTGTCTGTTTTTTCCTTTACAGGTTTGCCTTTAACCCCGGGGTCAGAACGCTTTCTACTCTTCTTCTCAGGTTTACTTTCAGGAAATTCACTTTCCGGGTTATTTTGAGGTTCATTTTCAAGATTACTTTCGGCTCGACGTTTAGATTTACCTTCCGATTTACCTTCAGATTTAATTTCAGATTTAATCTCAGGTTTAATTTCAGATTCACTTTCAAGTTCGGTTTCATTTTTACTTTCAGATTTAACTTCAGGTTCACTTTCAAGTTCGGTTTCAGCTTTACTTTCAGATTTAACTTTAGGTTTATTTTCGGCTCGGCTTTTAGGTTTAATTTCAGGTTTATTTTCGGCTTGAATTTCGGGTTTACTTTCAGCTTGAATTTCAGGTTCGCTATCTTTGTCTGTCCTGAACTCGGTTTCAGCCTCTTGAGTTTTTCCTGAAGTCCTGGAAGTTTCCTGCGAAATATCCGATTTGGGCGGCACTACATGTTTACTGTCCGGCTCTGTTGATTTTGAATCAGGCAGCTTCAAAAGCTCCAAATCAGATGAACACTGAGAGTTTGATGCTGGTAATTCGGAACTATCGGGACTCACGGCTGAAATCTCATTACTTTTTGATGTCTCAATGCTCTTTGATGTCTCAATGCCCTTTGATGTCTCAATACCCTTTGATGTCTCAATACCCTTTGATGTCTCAATACCCTTTGATGTCTCAATGCCCTTTGATGTCTCAGTACTCTTTGATGTCTCAATGCTCTTTGATGTCTCAGTACTCTTTTTAGTACCATTTTTTTCAGCATTCTTAATTCGGTCTGAAGTCCTCAGAATTCCTGAAAGTTCAGTAATTTCGAGCTTGTCGGAAACTATTCCCTCGAACCGGTTTTTACCAACAAACCCAGCCTCTCCTACAGTATCAGGGTTTATTTCTTCAAATTCCAGAAGTTTGGGAGTGATGGCAGAACTTGCAGCGCTGGCAATGTCAGCATAATCATCGGGACTGGAAGAATTGGCGGGAATCTCTATCCTGAAATCAGGGTTTTTGAAGTCCATAGCTTTAGCTTCAATAAGTTTCGATAGGCGGTCCTCGGTTTCTTCGTCTACCCTTGACTTTGAGATATCAGTGCTCCGGACAATTTCATCAATAATCAGCCCGCCGTCATTTAAGTTCATTTTCCGGATCTCGCTTGCAACGGCATGGTCAGGATCAGAAAATGTTACCGTTAAGACTTCCTCCGGGAAGGACTCTTTTGCCCTCCGGTCTATAAAGTTTGACACCAGAGCTCCTTTTTTAAGCAGGTATTCCTCAAGTTCGCTCTGTGACAGGACTGCCCCCGAATCCCCGAAAATTTCCAGAAATGTCACGGATTCAGGGATATCTTCCAGATATTCATCTACTTTAGAAAATATCTGTTCATAGGGCTTATCTTCCTCTTTCAAATCTACTCGGATGGAAAGGAATCTCCGGGTTGGAATCGTGCGTTTGCTAATTTCAAGTCCTTTTTCGGAAAGCGTGATAATATTATAGGAACGAGCTTCTTTTTCGGACAGACTGTTCCGTTCCGTACTGCCAGGGTAAGTAATCCAGGTTTCACCGGTTTTATTTTTGAGTATTGAATGTTCATGGTAGTCGCCAAGAAGAACTGCATCAACCTTGAAAGGAAGGTTTTCAAGCACCTCATCACAGTCCCATTCCGCATATGGAAATGGATTCATAATCTGGTGCATCACAAGCAGTTTCCAGCCGTTTTCCGCAGGGAAGAAAGGGATAGAAGGGATAGAAGAGATGGAAGGAGTAGAAGGGCTGGATAAAGTAGAAGAGGCAGAAGAGGCGGAAGGAGTAGATGGGTTGGGAGGAGTTGAAGACGTGGACGAAATGGAAGAAGTGGAAGGGTTTGAAGAAGCGGAAGGGTTTGAAGAAGTAGAAGCAGTGGAAGAAGTAGAAGAGCTGGAAATGTCAGGAGAGTCCGGCGTCTCAAACCCTGAATAGTCGAATATAGGAATTTTTGATTTCGGGACACTGTCGATCCCGTAGATGGCTGCATTACCTACCATTAGAGGTTTTTTTCCGAGCCTTGCCGCAAGTCCCATTTCCTCAAAAAGGTCGAGCCACTGGGTATTCTGCTTGCTCTCATGGTTCCCTACAATTCCTAAAAAAGGTATGTCAGCCGCCTTTAGCCTGGACAGGAGATTTATTGTATCAAGGAGGTCTTCAAGGGTCGGGTTCCTTGAATCAAAAAGGTCTCCCGCATGCACTACGGCATCGACCTGCATCTCAACCGCATCATTTACAACAAGTTCGAAAGCTGCAAAAAAATCGTTTCTCCGGACCTCGCTATGATATTGCCTGTATCCCAGATGCGTGTCTGCAGTGTGGAGTATCCTAATTTCCCTGGCCATGGTTCTATCAGTCTCTAATTTTTATCCTATGAGGGTTTCTATATTAGTAATTAACTAATTTTTACAGAAGATAGACTTCCTCCAGATGGGAAATTAACATCTTTCATGCCGGAATGCTGACTAATTGACATAAGTCTGGCATAAGATTCAAACATACAAAAATTTCAAAATCTTTTTGACTAATGAGAATAAAAAGCTTGGTAATTTGTATTTGGAGGACTAAATTGGAAGATAGTGAGTCATTTTTTTTAGATTTAAAAGAAAGTATAGCAAATTATTTTCAAGGTTATTCTCGGAAGTATGCACACATCACTGAAGAAGAGATAAAGATAGAAGTACCTAGTGATCGTATTCTTTTTACCTCAGATTCAGTAGAGTGTTCTTCTGTAAGCAAAGAATACATCGATCAACTGTTTTCGACTTTGATTTCTACATCAGCAGAAGGAGAAACTATAATTTTCAATGACTACTTTTTTGAATCGTTAATTAATTTTGATCTGAAAGTGAACGACCGAGAAAAAAATAAAATTGTTAACGATGTATTTAATAGTGAAAAGGTGGATGGCTATAATAAATTAACTTACAAACTAGCTCATTTATCGGAATTGTTCTTAGTTTCAATATATAAAGTAATGAATATGGAAAACAGAAAAAAATTTATTAATCTGTTAATTGGTCTGTCTTGGATTGAGCTATTTGTTTGTCGTGAGAAAAAGACACTACCAAAGAACTTAATTGAATGGATGAGACTTTTCCAAGAAAGAATTGTAACACTACAACTTAGTTCAAAAGAGCCTTTAGATTACAATACGTTTAGTAAATTAAGTGATGCTTATATATTTAATATCACATATAATTTAAATATTCCTTTATCAAAAAAACTATCTGTAGATGACTTATTTCCTTCTATTCAGAAGTTAACAGAGGGAAAATTATCTTTCAATGAAATTGACTGCCCAAAAAGAACTTATGTTTCAGATTTAGTCTATCACTACGAGACTGCAATATCTACTGAAAATCCGCATCTTCAGTTTCTTGCATTTTACCACATATTAGAATATTCCTTTGAGGAAGTCTATAGCAAAAACCTTATCGATTCTATAAAAAACAAAATAACTGATCCAAGTTTTTCCTATAACAAAACAGAAAATGTATCTGAACTTATAAAAATAATAGAAAAAAGTCTCAAAAAGAGAGATTTAGAGTATAATTACGATGAATTAGAATCTTTAAGACTTACTTTGAAGGAATACATAGATATTGATGCTTTGAAAACCCAGGTATCCAGATACGATTCAACCCTACTCGACTATTATAGCCAACCAGTACCATTTTTAGGAAAACATGTTGTAGATTTTAATGCTAGTCCAAAAGAAACAGTATCAAAAATAGCCGAAAGAATTTATAAAGTAAGAAATTCTATTGTTCACAGTAAAAAAGGAAATAAATTCATTTGTATGCCGTTTATACACGACAGGCAACTAAAGATGGAAATTCCCCTTATTAGGTTTATAGCAGAAGAAGTGATTCTAAAAACTTCTACACTGATTGACTTAAATCAATCAGTGTGACTGATTTTTATATCAAGGGCTTATACAGTAAGTCAAAGTTTGCTTTTTAGAATCTACCTTTTGAGTAGAATCGATACGCGAATAATCTAATGTCCTAATTTCATACACATCTTCTTGGATTTTCGACCTCTCTTTTAAGAATTTCTATCCAATCCGGAGACTCTACCCCGGGATACTCATATCCTAAAAGAAGCACCTCACTGAATTCTTCACCTTCAACTGACATGGACCCTGTTACCTCATATGTTGGGAACGGGACCGGAAGGACTCCTTTTACAGTTTCGTCAACTTCCAGTTTCGTAAGTCTGGTAAGGTTATCCGTAAAAAGCACTTCTTCGGCATTACTCGCAGTTACAATAGGTATTGTACGAATCGAGTGATATATACACGATTCAACGACAGCAAATCCAAGTACGAGTTCTTTCCAGATCATAGGTTTGTTCTGATCGGTTGTTTCTGCCATTGTTTATCCCCCAATTATAAACATTCAGTTCCGTTCAGTTTCATTCGGTTTAACAGGTTTTGAGCTTATAGAAAGGATATGACCATAAGCGATAAGTCTTTTTCATTCAAGAAAATCAGTGCTAGAAATCCTTTTCTACAACAGGTTTAGATTCTCTAACCCGATGAAAATAGGTTAAGACATGCGCAGTTGAACCGAATGACCGCCTAATATCGTAAAAACACACTATTGAGCGATGGTTATGAAACTCTTTTACTTATCTATATGGGTTAGGAAGGAATAGAAGAAACAGTATATAGGGGTGGAAGAATATAATAATTGAAAGCAGCATAATTTTAATTTAAAACGGGTAAAAGTAAGGGGGATTAAGGTTGATAATAGGAGTCAGTGAAATAATAATTGCGGTTATTATTATAATAGCTATTATATTTCTGATATTAACTTTTAAACGGCTTCGTGAATTAAAATGGAAATGAGAATATAAGTTAAATCTTCTGTGAAGATGCCTATTGCAGTGCATCTCAACTTTTTATATAAGTAAAGAGAAAATACGATCACTTCTATCTACAAAACCGCATACTTACTTTTTTGGTTAAACATAAAGTAGTTATAAGGAGAGTGCAATCCCTCTAAAACTCCAGACCGTGCGAAGTTATATTTTGCGTTCTTTCAGGCTTTACGAAATAGTTTTTTCTTAATTTTTCGCCTGGCGCTTGAGCATGTTTATATATTCATAAGTATACCTATCGTGACAATATAAAAAGATCAGAGGACTTCAGCAGTGGGCTGAAAAATACTTAGCGATAAGCTTTGGATAATTAGTTGAAACTGGTGGATAAAATGGCTCGTATATATGTGTCTTCTACTTTTAAGGATCTTGAGGAATGCCGTGAAAAGGTCAGAGTCACTTTGAAGCAAATGAGCCATGAAGATATAGCAATGGAATATTATGTTGCAGAAGACAAAAGACCAGTTGACAAATGCCTGGAAGATGTTGCCTCTTGCGATCTATACATAGGTATTTTTGCTTGGCGATACGGTTTTGTGCCTAAAGGATATGATAAATCCATTACAGAACTTGAGTATAGAAAAGCAGTCGAAACAGGAAAACATTGCTTAATATTTTTACTACGTGAAAATGCTCCTTGGCCACGTAATCTTATTGATAAAGGTGAAGATCAAGAGAATATTGAGGCTTTAAGGAACGAATTGTCTGATGAAAAAGAGGTTAGCTTTTTTAATACACCCGATGAGCTTGCCAGCGTTGTAGGCTCAGCTGTTCACAATTGGGAAATTAATAATAGAAACCCAGTTAGAAATCCAGTTCCAGAGCCTTTCCATATAGCACCCATTCAAGTCCCAGCATTAACAGAATCTTTTGTAGAACTCCCTGTAATGCAAGAGATTAAAAGCCATCTCCTCAATGGTAGCAATTCGCAAGGGATACTTGCTATTACTGCAATTCAGGGACTGGGGGGCATTGGAAAAACAACCCTTGCTAAGATTATAGCTCATGATAAAGAGGTTCAAGGTTATTTTTCAAATGGAATACTCTGGGTTACTCTTGGTCAGGAACCTGATAAACTCTCTTTGCTAAACGGCTGGATAAAGGAACTTGGAGATTATCAATCTAATCATACAACGGTAGAAACAGCATCGAATCATTTGATAACACTGCTTTACGAAAAACACATTCTTTTAGTAGTAGATGATGCCTGGAACTCAAGGGATGTAAAACCTTTTTTGGTAGGCGGGTCCAACTGCCAGACTATAATAACAACAAGAAAAGCTTACATAGCCGATGATTTAGGTGCAAAATGTTATTCTTTGAATTTAATGACAGAAGAGCAATCTTTAGAGTTATTTGCCAAAGTCCTGAAAGATTCCTGGAACGAAAATGAAAAAGAGGATGCCTTTAAAGTCGCCAAAGATGTTGGTTACCTTCCATTAGCTTTAAACCTGGCAGCTAAAAGGAGAAAAAGGGACTATTCCTGGATCAAGATACACGAAGCGCTTGAAGAAGAAATTGCTCGTCTTAGTGTTTTAAGTCCACGAATATTAGGAAAAGGAGAAGAAGGGCTGGAGGCATCTTTAAATTTAAGTTTGAAAGCTCTCAGGTCCTATAATGAAGAAGCTTTTTTAAATTTTATATGGCTTGGGGTTCTGCCTGAAGACATTAAAGTGAATGAAAAAATGGCTTCCACTCTTTGGGGCATAGATAAAGAAGAAGCTGGAGATGTGCTGGAATTTCTATGGGAAGAAGGTCTGCTTACACAAGATTCAATAATTCAATTGGGGAACGAAAAACTAAAAACGTACCGTATACATGACCTTTTTCATGATATTGCCTGTCATTATTTGACACGTTCCCCTGCTGTGGGAAATAGCACAGAACTTCCGGGCTTAGGATTAACGCTTAATGAAGCCCATGCTTCTTTATTAAACCGTTATCAATCAAAAACGCAGAAAGTGGGTTTATGGCATACATTAGAAGATGATGCCTATATCCACAGTCATCTGACCTGGCATATGGAAAAAGCAGGGCAGATTGAAGATATTCATAATTTATTAATTGAAGAAACCGAAAACGGAAAAAATGGATGGTATGAAGTCCTTGAATCCCTAGAACTAAATGCAGTTTTTATTGAAGATCTTATGCGAGCCTGGAATTTATCCGAAAAAAATTCAGAGCACCAAATAGAACAAGGCAATAAAACTTCTTTCATTGGACTGGAAATTCGTTATGCTCTTATATACACTTCAATAAACAGTTTGTCGTCTAATATTCCTACAGAACTACTAGTTTCACTTCTTGAGACTAAAAAATGGAGTGAAACTAAAGTGTTCATATATGCACAAAAGGAACCTGATTTTCATAGAAAAATAACTAAATTACTTTTGATATCTAAAGCAATAAATGATGGATCTCTAAAAAAAGAAGAAGTCGTTGAAAAAGCTCTTGAAATAGCCTCAAATATTCAAGATGATTATGACAGAGCATCTACCCTTTCTGCTTTTGTTCCTCATTTGGATGGCCAAAGAAAAGAAGAAGTGATAGAAAAAACCCTTGAAATTGCCTCAAATATTCAAGATGGTTATTACATAGCACATGTCCTTTCTGTTCTTGTTCCTCATTTTGATGGCCAAAGAAAAGAAGAATTTATGCAAAAAGCCCTTGAAATAGCCTCAAGTATTCAAGATGATTTTAAACGAGCATCTGCCCTTTCTGTTCTTGTTCCTCATTTTGATGGCCAAAGAAAAGAAGAAGTGATGGAAAAAGCCCTTAAAATAGTCTCAAATATTCAAGATGATTCTGGCAGAGCAGAGGCACTTTCTGCTCTTGTTCCTCATTTTGATGGCCAAAGAAAAACAGAATTTATGCAAAAAGCCCTTGAAATAGCCTCAAATATTCAAGATGATTCTGACAGAGTAGAGGCACTTTCTGTTCTTGTTCCTCATTTTGATGGCCAAAGAAAAGAAGAATTTATGCAAAAAGCCCTTGAAATAGCCTCAAATATTCAAGGTGATTTTACACGAGCATCTACCCTTTCTGTTWTTGTTCCT
>NZ_WJBJ01000009.1:0-35431 GCF_020804205.1 Methanosarcina sp. DH1
TACGTGCATGCCAGCAGAACCTTCAATTTCGATTTTTCCTGCGCTCATGCCTTCWCCAATTCTTTTTACTCTTATTGCGTCACCTTTTATGCGGATGAGGGTCTCGGCTGCAGAACTTCCTCCGTTACCTATTACTTCAAAAAACTCGGAGAGGGGATAAGTCTTTGGCCCCTGCCATATTGCCAGTTTTCCAATTTCTTCGGCACTTTTGCCTGCAAAAGAATCAGGAGTTATAACGTCGGCTTCCAGTTTAATGTCAATCTCTTTTTTAGGAATAAGCATTACTTCTCCCATTTCTTCGACACTTTTACCGGCAGCTGAAGCAGGCTTTATAACTGCTTCGAGTTTACTCTCATTTTCTTTTTTATGAATAAGTGCTCCCCCTGTCATAACTTCACCCCCCACCGTTAACCTGTATGGGAGTCGGGTTTTCCAGATACTTCTCAGGAGTCGGATAGTTGGCAAAGCCTATAGTATAGTACCTGAACCACTCCTTTACATCGGCCAGCATTTCCTTTTCCCGCTCGTCTTCTACATGTACATCGGAATAATAAGTCTGCTTTTCAGGCAAGGAAACAATATCGCCTTTAATAGCTACAATTTCGCCACCTTTTACGGTGTACTCTGCCTTCCTGAAAGCCTGAAGTAGAGCCTCATAGTTGTTCGCGTCAAACTGCTGCGGATTTATGTTATAAACGGTAACGTCTCCATCAGCACCCACTCCAAGAGAGCCTTTCCTGTGGGCCATTCCAATTGTCTTAGCAGGGTTGGCTCTGGTCAGGATCGCAAGGTCATAGAGGGAAAGTTCCCGGTTTATGCCTCCAAGGTCACTCCTGTCGTTTGCCCACTTATGGCATTCACTGAAAGTCTGTTTCCTGAAAGCTTCGGACATGATCCAGGCCATAACCTCAGGATATTTCGTAAAGGGTCCGCCATTGGGGCTGTCAGTGGTCATAATTGTCTTCCAGGGGTCATTGATTAGCAGAAGACATTCAAGCCCCATCGCCCACTGCAAGCTATGTACCGGATTGGACATGGAATAGGTAAAAGGGAGTACACCTGAACCGCACTCCATCTCAACGTCCGTATTTGACCATTTGTTTCCTGTAAGGGTGTAAAGGTCATGAATGGCAGGCCCATCTCCTGTCATAACTGTGGCTTCCCCAAAAGGAGTGCATCCACTGTCGATCACTACGTGATCTTTGTTGTTAATGTAGTTGGCAACATCCTTTACTCCAGATTCACAGTCTGCCCAGGTGGTGCCTGCAAAACTGTTGAACATAAGATGGGCGAGGTATACGGAACGGTCCCTTGAAGGGTTAATTTTAGTTTCAGCCCATTTCACATCCATGTTTTGACTGGTCTTTACTCCATCCGGGATTTTGAGGGAATCCTTAGTAATTGCATAGCATCCAGGGTGTCCCAGGTTGTTTGCATGCAGGTGGATAGGCGCTGGCATTCCCAGGCGCTCATTGACTTCGGAAAGTCCTTTTATCACTTCTCCTGGAGTAATTTCAAAATGGATATTGGCCTCATCGAGCGAGCTGATGTTTTTACCCCAGCCCCAGTTTTCTACTCCTGCAGGATTGACGCATTTAATTCCATAGGTCTTATGGGTTTTCATCATCCAGGCTACATAAGCCGCAGCTTTTTCAGTGTCCCCGTTCCGAAGGTAACGCATCAAAAAAAAGTTGTTTCCGAGTACCAGATATCCTCCCATATCAAGGAGTGGAGTGGCACGCATCTCTTCATGAGTGTGACGTGCTTCAAGAGGAGGAATGGCAGCTTCAAAGACAGTTGTATAACCCATTGCTGCATAGTCGTATCCCTGTTTATAGACCGAGGGAACAGTGTAACCTGAGCCTGAATGGGTAAGTGAAGTCTTCTGAAGATTTGATTTATAATGGTCTTCTGGACGCATCGACCTGCCGGCGTTAACCTTTGCCCCTGCAATGTGAGAGTGAGAATCAACTCCTCCGGGCATTACCGTCATACCAGAGGCATCAATAACCTTTGCGTCTTTCAGTTCGGCAGCAGAAAGCTCCCTTACAACTTTTCCGTCTTTGATAAAAACATCCATTATTTCTCCATTTATTTCGTTGAGAGGATCAAAGACGTATCCGTTCTTGATTGCAATTGTTCCTGCCATTTATTTCACCTTTCTTTTCACAAGCCAGATTGCATTCACAGGACAGATCATGGCGCAGGCTCCATCTGCTCCACACGCATCCTGGTTTACGACCGAAATTTTGCCATTCTTAACCTCAAGGAGAGCTTTTTCGTCCATGTCATTCAGGTATCCTGCAGCAAGCTCATGGCTATGGAGAGCATTTACAGGGCAGACAATCACACAATTTCCACAGCCCAGACATGCATTTTCATCAACTTCCAGGCAGGTGCGTAATATAGCATTAGGAACCGGGATTTCAAGCACTTTTTTCTCAAGAACGCCCTTTTTCTCCACATTAGGGATAATTGCAGTTTTTCTGACATCAATGGCGTTTACAGGGCAGGCAACCGCACAGGCCCCACAGTAAATACAGGCATCAGGGCGGTGACTTATTTTTTCTACTCTTTCTCCAGGTTTAGCTTTTTTATTGAAAATAGCATTTGCAGGACAGGTTTCCACACAGGTATGGCAGGTCTGGCAGACATTCTCATCTCTGTTCCAGCGCCCTTCAAATGGCTTTTCTACCGAAATAGCATTCACCGGACAGACTGCTGCACACCAGCCACAGTGGATGCAACACTCCAAATCAATATTGGTCTTTCCGACGAGCTTCAGATTTCCGTCCTCTGAAATTCCACGGGTTACCTCGATGCAGCCTCTGGGACATATATCTTCACAGAGTCCGCAGTGAACACAGCTTTCATTTACTGATGTTGGCTTCATGGCCCTGAAAAGATAGGACATGTCGGTGAGGGTTTTTCCTTCCTGTTTCAACTCAAGGGCACCTGTGGGGCAGACTTTTGCACAAATTCCACAGGCAATGCAGGCTTCACTTTCTGTCATTTCCAAAAAATCCGCATCCAACAGCCCTCTTACTACAGCTCCAACAGCCCCAATGGCCAGTATGCCTTTTGGGCATGCCTGTACGCAGGTCCCGCAGCCAATGCATTTTTCAGGGTAATAAATTAGCTGTTTGCCTTTTATTTCAGCAAAGACAGGCAATTGCATATCTTTTTGCATTTTGCTTACCTCTCAACATTGTTCTGTGCAACCGCCGCACAGCAGTTCGTTATCGTGTTGAATGAACATTTCACCGCAGCTTTCACAGCACTGAATTCGCTTTTTTTTGCGTACCGGAACTTCTACATCCACAAATTTCCAGGAATAGACCTTTTCCCCTGCATCCAGAAGGATTGGTACAACCTCTGTATGAGGAAGCTTTTCAGTGTTCAGGAACCAGGCGTGGAGTTTGGGATAATATTTCGTTTTTTCAGGGTCGAGAATGATTCTGACACCTTTTATGCTGTTCACTCCTTCAGGCGCCTGTTTGTTTACCGTGACAGCCATTTTCCCCAAATTCACGATCTTTAACCCATTGTTTCCGATGGTTGCTCCGGCAAGGATCTGAAATGGATCCGGCATGCAGCTTTTTGTTTCGCAGGTCACGTATATGCGCTCCCTATCCTGGACGTCGAGTTCTCTTCTTGCGATATTGAGCATCTGGATGCCAATTAATGCCCCGGAAGTCAGGAAGCCGTGAAATGGAACGACCTATTCAACCTGTAAAAGCAGTTCAGGGTCTTTTATCTGCTTTATGATCTCTTCCATTGCTTCTTTCTCTAATTGCGAGTTTTTATGCAATGCATACACCCCCCACAGGTTCAAACGCTCTTATTTTTGAGCAGGAACGTCAGATAAAATATTGCGTAAATTTATATAATAAATAGAATATATATTTATCTTTAAAGAATGCTTATTCTCAATAAGTGTTGTCTATGAATTGTAGAAAACCGTATCATAAGAATCTCTATAATTTTTCCAGGTTGTATCTTTGTATCCTGAATTGATTTCGCAGATTCAAATCCATTTGAAAGTTCAATACATAATGCAACATCAGGTGACGCAAAAAGTTCAACACTGAGTAAATTCCGATTCTATTTGATTCTATTTTGTTCTGATTAGATTTTGGTACTCAGGATGATCATGTTAAAGAAGCAAATTTAAAGTTGAGCTCAAATAATGAGCCATCTTTATACGATATTTGACTGCAATAAAAAAATCAAAAAAGCAAAATAATTTTTGGGATGAAACATCGTTATGTTTTGTCAAACATAACGTTATATATAGTTTGTATGCTTTCATGGTTATTGAGGATCACAGAAGATAAAATCTTATCCAAAAAAGTTTCAAATCCCCTAAATTCAGGTATTTATTAGGCAAAAGTAATATACCGAAAATTAACCTGTGAACCACCCTACCTATGAGCTCCTATCTTTGTGTATAAAGAGAATAGGCCATAGGAAAATTATTCCCTATTCCAGAAACTTTCCCATTTTCAGGGAAAATAAAATCCATTATTTCACATCCTTGCTCCAAATAAAATACAATAATGGATTTTCCTGAGAGAGAAGGACAGGAGAGGAAGTTAAACCTCACAAAAAGGAAGGTTGGACTTGGTTTGGCGAGAATTACTTCATAAATTTAAAAGGTTTAATTTGAATGTAAATGTTGGGATTTTGAAATGGATATGTTGTTCTTGTAATTCTGTGGTCCTCATTTAATAAAACTGGCTCTTAGCCATTCTTTATGGATAAAATGATTTTCAATTCAAGACCGCATTGGGTTTTATGAGGACATTATGAGGACATTATGAGGATATCCACATAAATACCGATATCCACATAAATACCGATATCCACACAAAATAACGAAGAGCCAAATATATATGGAATTGGCAGCAATTGGAAATTTTCAGCAAAAATAAAAACGGCATCAATTGGCATTAGTTTGCAAAATCTATCACGGTATGCGGTACCTAACAAACCATGTAAATTCTGGCTTTCGATGTTGATTATAAATTGTTACCAAACATATAGAATAAAGCTGTATTATATATACGCAAACTATATTATCAAGTAGGCCATAAGTGAAAACACAGGTGTTTATTATGAACACTTGAAGGAGGAGCAAGGAAATGAAATTAAGTGCACGCAATGTTTTAAAAGGAAAGGTTAAAAGTATTGTCACGGGAATGGTCAATTCTGAAGTTGTAATAGAATTGCCTGGCGGAGCAGAAATGACTTCCATCATCACAAAGGCCTCAGCTGAAAACCTGAAGCTAAAAGAAGGAAGCGAAGTATACGCAATCATCAAGGCTTCAAATGTGATGATTGGTACAGATTAATCCCCAATTTTCGTTTCATGATTTGTGCATGAAAATATTAGTAAAATTGTAAATAGAGTCATTCCACTCTGCAGAAGTCCATTATGGCTGCCCAGTTTTGTTAGCGGTAGCTTAAAAAGGCAAGTGTATTGTACGTTTGCAGAGTGTGAAATCATTTTAAATCATTTTAAATCAGTTTGTGTCTTTAGCGGGACCTTATTTAGTTCGGATTTATTTTGAATACTCGATTTCCATAATCTAAACTCAATTTCCAGAATCTAAAGTGCTCTGCTAAAAAAACTTTACCTCAAAATATCCTGATTAAATAAGGAATATTAAAAATATAACTTCAAATTTGCATTTCAGGAATTGACCAATAATTTCATTATCCCAATAATGATTCTTGGCAACAAATATCTTGATATCCCTAATATTATACTTGAATCATTTCCAGGCATTTAGTTATCTCTTGAATAAGATTATCCCGAAAATAAAAGACATGATCATTATGTTGGACAAGGTATGGTTTCCTTTATCTCTTACGCTCTGGGTAGCAACCATATCATCAGTTTTAGTCCTTTGCACTGGCGTAATCATAGCTTATGTATTTGCGAGGCATGATTTCCGGGGAAAAGAGCTTGCAGAGCTTTTAGTAACACTTCCTCTAGTTCTCCCGCCCACAGTAATTGGATATCTTCTGGTTATTCTTGTAGGTAGAAACGGACTTCTTGGCCACCTCATTTACAATTTTTTTGGCACCGGGATTATGTTTACCTGGCAGGCAGCAGTCATTGCGGCTTATACAGTTTCTCTTCCTCTTATGGTCAGAGCTGCTCAGGCAGCCATTGAAGCAGTAGATAAAGAGCTTGAATATGCAGCCTACATTCTTGGGAGAAGTGAGGTTGAAACTGCTCTCCTTATAACTTTTCCTCTTGCAAAAAGGGGCATACTGGCAGGGCTGGTACTTAGTTTTGCAAGGGCTGTCGGAGAATTCGGAGCAACCCTTATGCTGGCAGGGAATATTCCGGGGAAAACAAACACAATGTCTATCTCAATATACAGCGCTTTTCAGGCAGGTAATGATGAACTTGCTCAGGCTCTGGTTTTAATCCTAATTTTTATATCCCTGCTGGCTATATCTCTAACCGGACGATTCGTAGGAAAATTAGAGGTATAATTTTGGGCATTAAAGTTGACCTTAAAAAACAGTATAATGATACTGCTCACAGTGGTAAAAAAAGCGTTAAGAAATCCTTTACGTTAGACGTCAGCTTTCAAATGGAAAATGAACTTGTTGTGCTTTTTGGGCCTTCAGGGTCGGGAAAGACCACGTTATTTAAATGCATTTCCGGGATTACGAATCTTGATGAGGGAAAAATAACCGTAGAGAATAAAGTTTATTTCGATAAAGATCAAAAAATCAATCTACCTATTCAGAAACGCAATCTGGGTTATGTTTTCCAGAACTATACTCTTTTTCCCCATATGAGTGTAAGAAAAAACATAGAATGCGGGCTCAAAGGTTGGGAGAAAGAAGCAAAGGAAGAAAGGGTTCTGGAAATGCTTAATCTTCTTCATATTGAGGAGTTAGAGACCCGATATCCGTCCCAGCTGTCAGGCGGGCAGAAGCAGAGAGTTGCTCTGGCAAGAGCGCTGGCTCCCAAACCAGAAATTTTACTTCTGGATGAGCCCTTCTCTGCACTGGATCTGGAAATAAGAACCGAGCTTGCAGAAAAAATAAAAGACCTTCAGGCCAAAATTGGAATACCTGTTTTGTTTATCACTCACAATCTGGAAGAAGCTTTCCATCTGGCCGACAAGATTCTTATCTTATACGAGGGGAAAGCTCAGCAGTTCGGGGCTCCGGAAGAGATATTCTATCATCCTGAAAATCTGCATGTGGCAGAATTAGTTGGTATCTCCAATATTTTCGATGATGCTTATGTTGAAAAACATGATGAAGAGTCAAAATGTACAGTGTTAAAAAGTGGAGACCTGAGTTTAAGGATAAAAACCCAGAAATTCAAGCCTGGAGATAAAGTTTCCTGGGGAATTCACCCTGAGAACATAACTCTTCTTTTACCTGACTCCAGCTCTGAAAATCAAGATGAAAATACTTACTCTGTCCGTATCAATGATATAATCAATAAAGGACCAAAAAAGCGCATTACACTTACACTTGTTAGATGCAACAAAACTCTGACTGCAGAAGTACCTGCACAGTTTGTTGATTCTCTGAAACTGCATGCAGGTGATATATGCCTGGCAAAATTGGAAATGACTAAAGTAGTGGCATTCCATAAATCATGACTCAATAACTAAATTTAGGCTCTTGTGCTTTCCGTGGTTTTCAAAAAATTCATTTCTGACATACTTTGGAATCGATGCACTAGATATAGTCACCCGTACTTGTTGCAACAAAAAACTTCATTTTACCTCATTGGGCAGTTGCATTATTTAGCCTTGTGACTATATGCAGAAAAACTTTAACCTCTGGCTGGTTATTTATAAAGAATATATTATCAATGGTGTGAAGCATTGTGATATCAGCATTATAATATTATTTTTTGGTATGCCATTACATCTAGCAGTTGTCCAAATTTCTCTCCTACTTCTTTATAATGCGCACATTTGCTAAAGCCGTTTCTTACAAATAAATTAATACTCTTAGAATTTTCTCCGCATATTGTCGCAATAAGTACGTGAATATTTTGCTTTTTTGCAACATCTTCAATGAACTTAACAGCCTGGCTGCCTATACCTTTACCAATGTAATCCGGCTTTAAGTATACAGTTACCTCAGCAGTTCCATCGTATGCTTCACGCTTTTTGTACTGAGTCAATATTACATATCCATTAATTTTATCAGCAGATTTTATGACAAAAGTTTTATATTTAGGATTTTCAAAGAATACCAATTCTCGCATTTCATCTTTTGAGAAAGCATGCGCGTGAAAGGTTACATTTGTGTTGAGAACATAGTGAGTATAAATTTCCAAAACATCATTCAGATGTTCTTCCTTTATTTCATCAAAAATAACTTTACACATTTTGATCTGCCTTTAAAAACTTAATTTTCTTGTATTAAAAAGTCATTCAATCAGATTGAATTATTTTAAAGGTTTCCTGATGGCCGTTATTATTCCAAGTATATAGGTCAATCTAACCTAATACTGAATATCAACTATTATACTAACACTATTCGTGGAATTTAAAATTTGAGATAAGCACGAGGAAGTACCTGCGGTTTTTCCTTATTCTTATGAAATTTACAAGAAAGCAGACATGAGTATGCGAATTGTTTAGAAAAATCCCAATTCATTATTGATGGTCAACCAGCTTATCAGAACATATCTTTTATTCAGGAGAAGGTAAAAAGCATAGAATTCAAGTATAGGCCCACAATTTGTCCTTACTGTAGGATCATACTAATAATATAATCAATAACGGGTCAACGCGTGGCAAAATTAGAAATGGCTAAAGTGAGTGGCATTCCATAATTTTAAACCAATAAATAACAGAATTTGGATATGAAATGACCCATATACTCAAAATTTGCTTCTTTGGATTTAGTATTTTAGTGACTACTCAAATTCTTCTAATGAAAGCAGTTCTAACAATCTCGTTGATTAAGGTTAAAAACAGTTTTAGGGATCAGTTTGTTCTCTGGGTCTTTATTGATTTCAGCCACTGAATTCTGAAAGAAATCCTCAATTTTTACGATCCCATATAAAAATCTCAGCATTCTTTATGCAGGCTACTTATCCGTAAATCATTATCGAATCGAGTCTTACAGTACCTATTTTTGTCCAGTAACTGCAAGTATTACAATACTGAGTTTCACCATCGGAGTGCAATTTCAGTTTTGAATGGCATTTTGGACATATTTTGAGATGTTTCATGAACAAAACCACTTTCTTCTTCTATTTCTTCTATTTCTTCTTTTCACTTTTCCCTATGGAAGTCTATTTCCTCCTTATACCATATATATTTTACGGGTGGCGGGCCATAAATTGAACAGAAATCCTATACAGTCTAAAGATCATATTTCGCGGTTATAAAAAGAACGAATGAGTTCAATATAAAATACGATCAACAACGCCTGTCATTTTCAGCCCGACATAGAGCATTATAACTATGAATAAATGCTTCAAATGCTCGGGATTCATAAGATGAGCAATTTTAGCTCCGTTTTTTGCTGCAAGAAACGATGGAAATGCAAGTAAAATCCAATTTAGAAGATTTAAGTATCCAACAGAATAAGGAGGGAGTCCGTCCTTTCCCCAGCCATTGATTATGTACCCAATAGATCCACTAAAAGAGGTAAAAATTATTACTGCAGCTGATGTCCCTACGGCTTTTCGCATATCTAAATGAAGAAAAATCAACATGATTGGAATTCCAATAACTCCTCCCCCAAGCCCTAAAAGGCCGGAGAAAAAGCCTATGAGGATGCCTGAAAAAATATAAGGAAATGGATTAGAGCTGGTATGTTTCTTTTCTACAACAGCAGGAGTAAAATAAGTCCTTATTGCACCAATTAAAACTACAATTCCAAAAATTTTGCTAAGGGTAGAAGCCGGTAAATAAGAAGCTACGGCTGCTCCCACAAAACTGAAGATTGATCCGAAAATCCCTATTATTGTTGCCTGTTTCCAGAGTACTGCATTCTTTTGGTGGTAAATGTGAGCAACATTTATAGCATTTAGCAGAACTACAAAAAGAGTTGTACCAAAAGCTACTCTTATTGCAATGTCATGCTGAAGCCCGGTCTCCTGCAGAAGCCAGTACTGAACAGGAGACATGATAAAGCCTCCACCAATACCAAGCATACCCGAGACAATACCAGTAAAAAATCCTGTAAGAATTAGGATACCAAGATAAAGGGGGTCTGTAGGAGTCATTTCCAGTCAAGTAGAATTTATTTCTAATTACCTGAGGTCCTGTACTTTTTTTCCAATAAAAGAAGAAACACGTCCTTTTCCTCTTTTGAGCATGCATTTGCCTATGAGTTAATCAAAGTATCTGCTCAAAAATTTTGATGTTTGAGAAACTGATTGCTCTGCTGTTAATTATCTAAGTCCGCCTGGACTACTTACTTTTTCTCACGTTATCCTTTTTGGCTTAAGTTTTTTAATTACCATGATATCAATCTTACTTATTTATTTTCGTATTTACTTTCTTTTCCGGAAGCCCATATGCTGCAGGACTTTTAATTACATCTCCATTTGCATTATAGCGGGAGCCGCGACACGGACAGTCCCAGGTCTTTTCTGCATTATTCCCGGAAACAATACATCTCATGTGCCTATAGAACGGATCAAGCGTATGGAGCGCCCCTGTCTCATCTCTATATGCTGCAACCTTTTCACCTTCTATTTTGACAATTGCGCCTTCTCCAGGCAAAATCTGCGAAACTTTTTCATGAATGGGTACAGTATTTTTTAACATTTATTGGAATTTTAGAGATTCAATTAAAAAGTTCCAACAAAAAATAGTACCAACAAAAAATAGTCCCAACAAAAAAATAGTACCAACAAAAAAATAGTACCAACAAAAAAGGGTTCCAACAAAAAAATAGTTCCAACAAAAAAGGGTTCCAACAAAAATAGTCCCAACAAAAAAGGGTTCCAACAAAAAATAGTACCAACAAAAAATAGTCCCAACAAAAAGGGTCCCAACAAAAAGGGTTCCAACAAAAAAGGTAAACATTACGGTGATAAAAAAGAAAAACACCACTGTGAATTCCCTTAAGTAGGAAACACAGGCTAAATTTTAAGCTCGATAACTTTATAGAGCTTCTGTAAATGAAAAACTTAAACTGGAGATCAGGGAATAAAGTGGATCCCTGAAAGGCCTGAGACTTTTCTGACTATCTTTGAATATGGTCAAATCTCCAGTGAAGAGTTAAAGATATCTTATCTGTATCAACTCAGGCAGGCGCTTCCTTGTTCATGATATAAGCAACCATTTCGGGATTGATTTTGCTTTCCCTTGAAACTTTTGCTTCTATATCTTCATTGGATTTGCCTTCGATTTTCATTTCTTTTATTCTTTCAATAACCGAGGACGGAACGGTATAGTATTCATTAATGTCCTTCCTGTGACCCCAGACATCACCTTCGATAAGCTGGATTTTTTGCATTTCAAGAAACATCTCTATGGACTTTGAGATTGTGCCCATGTAGGATTTTGGTAACTGAACTACTTCAATCTTAGGGCAGGTTTCAACCAGTCCAAATACATCCTTGTTCGAAGGTCTAAAAGCTAGGTGAACGATGCGTTCATTAGGATTCAATGTAAAGATTTCTTCTCTTGAACTAACTATTCTGATTTTCATGTTTTTCCCCTACTATGAAATTTTTATGTTTTTAATTAATAGAAACTACTTTCACTGACTATAAATGTTTATCTTATAGTGTAGTTATTTTTCATACAGTCTTCTGTTTCTCTTGATTCCGTAATTTCCTTCAATTAAACGAATGAATGAACCAACTGAAAGAATTGTTGTGATTTAAAGACTGGAATTAGCCAGCTGAGATAATTGTTAGATTAAAACTGATGTTAGTTCATGAAAAGGTAATGAAATAATATGTATTTCAGAATATTTAAGAAAATATTAGTAAATATACCTGAATAAATAGGAAAAATTATATATTATTTCAATCTTACAGACTGAAGTTATTATATATGGTTAACAGCTTAATATGTATACCTTTGTAAATAAAATACTGTAGCTTAGATAATAGTCAAATTAATTTGAAAATAGAATCTAATCGAGTTAATTCAAAAATTGAATTCTCTGAGTATTAATCTCTTGATAATTAATTAAATTCTGGATAACTAGTTATTTGATAATCAACTAAACAAAAGAATAGACTAAGAAATTTCATCAATACTAGAGAACTTTATCGGGGTTTTGTCTTGCGGGATACAAAAAAAGTTATGTTGGTGATATTAGCAGTATTACTTTCACTTCAAGCTATTACTTGCAATGCTTCTGCTAAAACTATTTATGTAGAGTCTGGAAACTCAATTCAAAAAGCAATAGATAGTTCTAATTCCGGAGATACAATAATTGTAAACCCGGGAACATACAGTGGAGATATTGAAATCTCAACTGCGAATATAACCGTAATGTCAAGCAGTCCATATAAAGCAATAATTAAAGCTGAAAACAACGCCTTCAATATTTATGAAAAGAATGTTACAATAAAAGACTTTGACATAAGAGGCCCAGGGAGATCTTCAGGTACTTGTTTTTCGTTTGGCCGCAATGAAGGTACGAACGGTGCTTTTTACTGTACGGTTCAAGATAACAAGATATATAACTTTAATATGGCGGCAGATGTTGGTTTTTATATGTACAGCGGAAGCGAGTATATTCTTAATAATGAGATTTACAACTGCGAAACAGGAGTATACGCCTTTGATCTTATGTTTCAAGACATAACAGTTAGTGGAAATAAAATTACAGGCTGTGACAATGGACTATATCTTGTTGATGCTCCATGTACCGTTACTAATAATAATTTTAACAATACAGTGAATGTAAATATCTCTGATGGAACCGAAAACATCTTCAACACTACGAAAACAAGTGGAGTAAACATTGTAGGCGGCTCTTATCTGGGTGGTAACTGCTGGGCAACCCCTTCAGGCGACGGTTTCTCACAGACCCATTCCGATAAAAACAGGGATGGTTTTGCAGATGAACCTTATAAATTGGAAGGTTCTAATTATGTTGATTATCTACCTCTTGTACCTTTGAACGCCTCTTTTATTGTTTTTTCGGAACCTCCTGCCTAGGAAGAGTAACTTTGAAAACGTAGTTTACCAACAAAAAAGTGAAAAATATTAATATGAACATGCAAATTGAAATCAAATTCATTGGTCATCGGTTAAGAAATTCTCTTGCCGCGGATCTCGATTTCAACAAAAAATCAAGCCCAAATTTTGAGCGTTTAAACTGAAATTGATATCAAACTCCAGCTTAATATCACTGAATGGTTTAACAAACTTTGTGGAAATCAATGCAATTGATAACGGTTTCTCCTTAACCGATGACCAATGAAATCAAATTAGAATATTAAGTTTAGGTAAGAGGATCACGTATTAAAAGCAAATACAGTAGATCCTTCTTACCCATAAGGGCTTTTCTCAACGATATTTGTACTAAAAGAAAATTTGCGATTATATCTTGCCTTATTTGGAATGAAAATGTGCCATCTGCAAGCATTTTCATTTCTTTGTGCATGTTATTCAAAGAATATCATGTTCGTTTTTTGAATAATTATTTTTTACCAACTAAAATTGGTGTCATTTATGTGTCATTTATGTGTCTTTTTATTTAGAATCTTTTTTTTCAGTTTCTCCTTTCATATTAAGAAAATTAACCTCATGAGGTCATGTTTTAATAGTATGACTCTATCAGGGGACATGATCTATGAACTAATAAATTATTACAATCATAAAAAGCAATTAGCAAGCAGGAGTAAAAAGGAAGTGACGGTATGACGGAAAGACCGGTTGAAAGTGTACTTATCGAGATCCCGAAGGGAAGCCGAAACAAATATGAATACGATAAAGAAAAAAAAGTAATTAAATACGACAGAATGCTTTTTTCTTCAATGGTATATCCCTCGGACTATGGTTTTTTCCCAGACACCCTGGCCCTTGACGGTGATCCTTTAGATGCCATGGTTTTAACCTGGGAACCTACATTTCCGGGATGTATAATAGAGGTACATCTTGTGGCACTTTTTGACATGGAAGATGATAAAGGAAGAGATCAAAAAATACTCTGTGTTCCAAAGAATGACCCTATGTGGAATTATATTGAGACCGTTGATCAGGTTCCGCCTCATCTATTTAAGGAGATTACTAACTTTTTCCAAACTTATAAGAATTTAGAAGAAAAACGCGTGAGGGTTATCGGTTGGAAAGACCTCGAAACAGCAGTCGCTGTACTTCAGGAAGCTAAAGATCGATATCTCGAACAAAAGAAATAAGAACAAACTAAATAAGAACAAAAGAAATAAAATCATCAGTGAGGGCTTAAGCTCTATAATTTGTCCAGCTAAGCGACCCTTAAAAATCTATTGCTTTTATAGTCTTGCCTATGCCCAGAGACAGATTATTCTCATTGAGCATGGTAAAGTCCCACTCACTGATTCAACTCCAACTCCATCATATCTTCTGTCTTTTTGACCACTCTATCCGTCGATCATGAGCCATTTTCAACAGAAAGTCTTCTGCGACTTCAGAGGAATTAGAGTATTCATGCCAGAGCCACCCACCTGGCTGCTCCGGAACCACAATTATTCCTTTTTTATCCGCAACGCCCTGAAGGATTATATTTGCGGCTTCTTCAGCTGGAATTGCGTCCTCAGGGGCTTTAATCTCTTCATGAACTGGGCCCATTATGGGCTTTTTCCATATCCTTGAAACGACCGCTGCAGGACATGTAACTGAGAAATGAATGCCTTCTTCAGCAAATTCGTACCGCATGCTTTCACTCATCCCAACAACTGCGTACTTGGTAGCGCAATAAAGAGCCTGGAATGGAAAAGGTATAATTCCTGCGAGGGAAGCCGTGTTAACAATATGCCCTCCACCCTGAAGACGCATAACTGGCAACGCGGCATTAATGCCGTATATAACACTCCAGAGATTAACATCAATAATGGAGCGCCAGTGTTCAAGCGTAGCGTCAACAGTTGGCATCGTACCTCCAATACCCGCATTATTAAATAGAAAGTCAATTCTACCTTCCGCAGCAACGGTGTCCTGAATAGCTTTATCAACCTCAGGCTGTTTTGTCACATCAACAAGCAGAATTCGAATCTGTCCGGCATATGCATCAAGATTCTTAGCTGCCGATTCCAGGCTTTCCTTATTCCGACCAGCCATGAAGACTATTGCTCCTTTCTCCAACAGTGCTTCACTTATAGCATAACCGATTCCAGAATTCGCACCGGTTACCAGGCAACACTTATCCTTGAAGTAATCTTCAACCCCCATTTTCACTTCCCCTTTTCCTTTTCACAGCTTGTATTTTTGACTAATTTTCCTGTACATCCAGATGGAAGAACCAGTAAGGATTTACTTTCCGGTTAAATATACCATTGTATTATCGATAAGATTTTTGTCAATCTTTTCAGGCATAAACACAGTGTCTCAAATTTGCTGTAAATTTGAAGTCAATTTTTTGCGTACTATGGAGAAAATTAATCTTTCAATATGTGATTTTCTGCCCAATAACTTCTTGAGATTTATGATTTTACAGAAAAATTGGCACACTGCCAGGATAAAAATAAGATTTCTGCCAGGATAAAATAAGATTTTCTTGAAATACAAACTTCTCTCATGCATTTTACAGTAGAGTTACAACTGGCGCAGTATCGCCATACGGGCTACAAAATAGGCGACCGGACCGGTATAAATCAGCTTGAACAATGCCAGTTTCTCAGCAGAAAGCTCTTTAATGCCAAATAGAGAGGAAATCGAGATAGTTAAAATCATCATAATCAATACCGTGAAAATGAACAGTACAGTACCCAGCAGTACTCCTCGCCTGGGCAACCGTGACAGTACTGGTCCCGGATGGGGCAGATTTTCATTTTTGAAACGGCCGGCGTGAAGCTGGCGATTAATATCAGCTGCCGAGAAAACCGTCACAAGCCACGTCATCACGATTGAGGTGATTATTGTATCAATTATAATCCCGGATAAAGCAACGCTGTCCACATTCCTGTTGATGTAAAATGCCAGAAGAGGATTTACCACCATGTTAATCAGGGCAGCCGCAAGAGCCTGTTTATGAATATATGAATCAATTGAGCTCAGGTTTACCATACCTCCTCTCCACTACCAAAATAAGCAATGAACCTTTGAAGATTCTTGATTTATGGCAATCATTTTCCCCCATTCATGCAAAGCGGATTAAGCATCAAAACCTGTCCCAAAGCATGTCTGTAAAATGATAAATATCCCTCAAAATTCCCCAATAAAACGACAGACTGCAGTCTTTCTGTGACTTACTGTGAAACTCTTTTTGATCCTTTATTGCTGCATATCTGGAGATCGATTATTCCTAATAATATATAACTAATATTGGATATATGCCTAATATTAGATAATAATCTCAACTTAAAATAAACACTATAACGTATCATATGCCTGTCAGATTAGATTACATATATTATGCATATTATTATATTATAATCTCAGAATTATAATCTGAATACCTGGGGGGTTTGACTATGTTTCGATTTGAAGAAAATAAATGTTATAGGATGCCAGCTCATTTTGGCGGTTTTGACTGCCCTGGTCCTGAAGCTGCACTTTATTACAGGGATGCAGTTTCTATAACTTTTGCATATACCACAGATGAAAACCAGCTGGAAAACTACGTGCCCGAAGGTTTTGAGCTGTTACGTCCTGAACTGAACGTTTCCTACAGTCAATTCAGAGAGATCGACTGGATGGCAGGAGGGGGATATAATTTAGTTCAGGTCAGTGTTCCAGCTCGTTTTAACGGTAAGCGTGACCAGGTGGAAGGACAATTCATTCTGGTGGTCTGGGAAAATAAAACCTGGCCGATTCTTGGGGGAAGAGAGGAAACGGGTATACCAAAAATTTATGCTGACATAGAGGACCTGCACATCATTCAACCTAACTACTATACAAGTGCAAGTTATGAAGGAAACACATTTCTCCGCCTGGAAATGCTAGGGTCAAAGCCTGTGGAAGGGCAAATGTTATCGAAAATGCAGGCTTCTGCAGCCACGATCAATGCCCTTGGATGGCGCTATATTCCCAAAGTTGGAAGTCCTGGAGCAGACTTAAGCCAGCCCATTCTATATCCCCAGGGGGCCGAGATCCATAGCGCCTGGACAGGTAGCGGTACTATCAAATGGACTCCACTGAGCTGGGAACAGAACCCTGGCCAGTGGCATATAATAAAGGCGCTGGCAGAGCTTCCCATGTTCGAAATAGCTCCGGTCATCATGTCGAAAGGTATTGTCGTTTTGAAACCGAATAAAGGGCTTGTTCTCGAATAACTGGAAATATACCTGTCACATACCTGTCGCGATTTTGCAGGTTTTTTCATAAATTTTTGCAGGATTATTTGGAGATAAGCACATTTTATAGGTATGCCAGCATTGGGAGTTCCTGTGAAATATATAAAGAACCTTTTTTAATTAAAACATTAAGTTTTAAGGGCTTTGATAAGTATTCATTCATTACATTAAGGTTCTTTAAGATTTTAAAGTTGTAATAAAGCTTCTTTTTTAAATTAAATCTCTTTAAACCCTCAATTTTTGAAAGTAACTTTATATTTTTGCCAGCTCATTTAGTGACTGTCAGCAGATCAATAGTCTGAAGACAACCGAAAATACGTAAAAAATGGAACAATAAAAAATCCAGGCAAGAAACACCACTATAAAACCAGTCAAGAAAAACCACTAAAAACTAGGCAAGAAAACCACTAAAAACTAGGCAAGAAAAAACACGGCTCTTCGTCATTTCCTGTGGATAAGACGATTTCCATTCGAGACCTCATTGGTTTTTATGAAGACATTATGAGGATATCCACACAAAATAACGAAGAGCCAAAACCCACTATAAAATCAGGCAAGAAACCCTCTATAAAACCAGGTAAGAAACCCACTAAAACCAGGCAAGAAAACCAGTAAAAACCAGACAATAGAACAATTCACCACAAGGTAAGTATCTCGAAAAACAAAACCAACGAAAAAAATAGAGATTGAAGTCAATAACGGAAGTATACTATGAAAGTAAAAACAAAAGTGTTAAACTCAATTTGCCGTTTTACAGCGGTAATGATAGTATTATGCATCCTTCCTGTAGGAGCTTTTGCTTCGGAAAACAAATCTGCATTTACTCCTGGAGAGAACATAACTGATGAAAATTTTACTGTTGTCCAGGCGGAAATGCTTGATTCCATTAGTGAACAAATTTCTGAACTTCAGAGCTTCTATACTAATGTAAGCGAAGCTTCCAGTGCATCTGACCTCCAGGAAGTCTTATCAAATCAGAAATTTGCGGGTATGCCTAATGGAATGAATATGGGACCTGGTGGAATGCCCGGATTATTTGACTTCGCCGAGGTTGAGAACGTAACTGATGATAATTACACTGAGGTTCAGGCCGAAATGGTTAATGTCCTTGGAAATATGACTGAAACACTTAACGGTCAGCTGGATAACACGACTGATGAAAATATGACTGCGATGCTCAGCGAACAGGTAACTGATCTTGAAAACCTATCCAGCGAAATAAGTTCAGCTTCCAGTGCAGAAGAACTGCAAAACGTTGTATTCACCTATTTGCAAACTCAGGCTACTGACTCACTCAAAATGGAAATCGAACACCTTGAAGAGATGGCAAGTGAGAGCGGCAACACAACTGATGAGAATATGAGTGAGGACCTTAGCAGCAGGATCACAGAACTCAATAGCCTAATGGAAGATATCAGCGGAGCAGAGTCCCTCGAAGACCTTCAGGAAATCATATCTTCTGCTCAGGGAATGCCCGGAATGGGAGCTGGAAGCCCGATGCATCACTAAGGCAACTTCCCAATGAACCCCGAATGGATGCTTGAAAACAGTGCTGAGAACAGTATTGAAGCTTAAACTTAGACATAGTTGACAGACTGCTTAAAAAGTGAGATGAAATTGATAAAAATAGGAGACCGAAGATTAAAAAGGAGATGATATGAAGCATCAGATGATATGAAGCATCTCTACCACTCCTCTTTCAAAGCAACTTACAATAGATCCCAAAAAATAAAGGAGATGATATGAAGCATCTCTACCATTCCTCTTTCAAAGCAACCTACAATAAATCTCAAAAAATCAAGGAGATGATATAAAATATCTCGAATACCATCTTAAATAACCAATGATAAATCCCAGAAAATTACACCTAAATTTTGCAGTATTGTTGAATACTAAATTATACCTCCGTGATAAGGTTCAGCCAAATATCTGAGTAATATTTTAGAAAGTCTATTGAAAAACGTAATGGCTGAACCCCTCCATCGCTGAAAGTTTTATGATAACTTCTAAGCCTTTTTTATATTAGCATGAAAATGCTTCCATCTGCAAGCATTTTCTTGGTTGTGCATGTTATTCAAAGAATATCATGTTTGTTTTTAATAGCAGACAATTACAAAATGTGATAATTATTGTGTAAGCCTAAGGTTCCTGCGGACTTCTTGGCAGATCATTCCTTCAGTCGGTCATCGTCTCTTCGGTCCAGCTGGTACATGTCATGTTCCTGCGGACTTCTTGGCAGATCATTCCTTTAGTCAGGTTGCCTTGATAGCGAAATATGCCTGATGAAGTTATTATTTTATATAAATAAAGAAAGGTAATTAATTATAAGATTATGTTTATATAAATAAATCTTTATATTACAATAGAATCATAGAAATTATTCCTGCAAAAAGAATTTTGAGCATTTTTGAGCCAGGTAAATACACTAAATAAAGCAATAATGTTGAGAAGAGAAACTTTTGACTTTACACCTGATTATCAAAGAATAATATGAGTAACAGCAGCAGAATTTCTGGTATTGATATTATTGGGAATGTACCGTGGGGAGTACATTTTTGTCAGTTATACAGGACAAAAGAAGATTTGATGGACATACTTGTCCCCTATTTCAAAGCAGGACTTGAAGATAATGAGTATTGCTTATGGGTCATATCGGAACCTGTAAATGAAGAATGCGCAAAAAAAGCTTTGAAAGTGGCCATTCCCGATATTGATGTTTATTTAAAGAATGGGCAAGTCGAAATTGTTCCCTATACTTACTGGCATGTAGAAACGGATTTTTTAGATCCACAAACAGTATTAAACTGCTTGACTGAAAAAACTGGTAAGGCTCTCGCCAGTGGATACGATGGTTTGAGGTATAGCGGAAACAATTTTTCTGGTCACGAAAAATTACTGGATTCTGTAATAGGCAAGTACCCAATGATAGCTCTTTGCACCTATCCAATTGACAGGTACAGTGCATTTGAAATTCTGGACATTATTGCAAATCACCAGTTTGCTTTGACTAAAAAAGAAGGCAAATGGGAGCAGATAGAATGTTCCTGTCATAAAAATAATAAGGAATGCGAGCAGGTTGAGAAAGCACTGAGTGTGAGTGAAGAGCGGTTTCGTACTCTGGTGACGGCCAGTTCAGAAATGGTATACCGGGTGAGCCCGGACTGGAGCGAGATGCGTTATCTCTATGGCCGGGGTTTTCTTGTCAATACGGAAAGCCCAAATCGTAACTGGCTTTGGGAATATGTTCCTCCAGAAGATCAGATGAATGTGATGGCTGTTATCAATGAAGCTATCCGGACAAAGAGCACTTACGAACTGGAACACAGAGTCCGTCTAGCAGACGGCAGTTTGGGATGGATTTTTTCGCGTGCGGTTCCTATGCTGGATGCGAATGGCGAAATTGTTGAATGGTTTGGTACCGCAAGTGACATCACAGAGCGCAAAAAAGTGGAAGCCAAACTGAAAGACACGCTCGACAATTTGGATAAACTTGTTAAAGAACGTACAGTAGAACTTCAAAATGCTTATGATTCATTGAAAAAGAGTGAAAAAAGTCTTGCAGAAGCTCAAGAAATAGCTCACCTTGGAAGCTGGGAACTGGACTTTGCAAGCAATGAATTTCGTTGGTCTGACGAAATGTATCGTATTTTTGGACTTAATCCACAAGAACTAAAAGTAAATTACGATATCTTCTTAAGTTACGTGCATCCGGATGATCAAGATTGTATGGATAATGCCGCTAAAGATGCATTAAACGGAAAGCCTGCTGATATTAATTTCAGGATAATTCTAGCAAATGGAGAAGAACGCATAGTTCATGCGAAATCTGAAGTTGTTTTCGATGAGAAAAACAGTCCTGTGAGGGTCAGAGGGACAACTCAAGATATAACAGAGCATAAAAAGGCAGAAGAAGCTCTGGCAAAGGTAGAACAAATCCGCATAAAGGAAATTCATCACAGGATTAAGAATAATCTGCAGGTAATTTCATCCTTGCTCGACCTTCAATCAGAAACATTCTTTAACCGTAAAATTTGTAAAACTCAGGAAGTTGTTGAGGCTTTTAGAGAAAGTCAGGATCGTGTAGCTTCAATGGCTCTTATTCACGAAGAGCTGTATAAAGGTGATAATATCGATACCCTTGACTTTGCAGCTTATTTGAATAAATTAACTGAAGACCTTTTCAATTCATATAATCTTGGAAATAAAAGTATCAGGTTGAAGTTGAACCTTGATCAGATATATCTTGGCATGGATACTGCGATCCCTCTTGGAATTATTGTAAATGAGCTGGTTACAAATTCTTTTAAACATGCTTTCCCTGCAGGAAGAAAAGGAGAAATCCAGGTAAATCTACGCAGAAATGAAACTTCTACTGCCCAGATTGAGATGTCCGGTCTAGATGAAGGTTGCAAAGATAGCTTCAATTACATATTAGAAATATCGGATAATGGAAAAGGAATTCCAGAAGAGATAGACACTAAGGGTTCAAATTCCCTTGGGCTCCAGCTAGTACACATTCTTGTTGAACAAATAGACGGTTGTTTAGAAATTAAAAGTGGTAACGGTACGCAATTCACTATATGGTTTAACAATATCGGGATATGAAGCCGCACTTTCCACTTAACGAAGACAGTTATTTATAGCCAGCAACTTTTTGCTTGTATGGTTGGTATTCTCATCATCAACTGTCCAATTAAAAGATTAATGATAATAAACAGTATCTATAAAACTACCTGGTCCATCAGACTTTTAGGCTCCTTCAATTCTCTCAAGTCGCTTTTTAGTAATTTTTCGTGAATCTCTTTATTGAAATTCGGCGAGCCACTTTTAATTTTTATAACATTTCTGTCCTCAAGTATTTTCCATTACAGATAAACTTGTTTTGGTTTCTTTGTCTCCTAATTTTTCTGGTCAATGAAGCCAACTTTTCATATAACTATAAATTTAAATTTATACATATAAAAATTAAAAGAAAAACTTTAATTATAATATACAAAACTTGATTAATGAAATTAAATTTCTGAGTTTAAAAAATAGAGATGGGAAATAATGAATAAAAAGAAGACTATGTTTAAGATAAGTTTAGTTTCAATAGCTTTAATCTTGCTTTTAGTTTCATCTATAGCATTGGCAGCTACTGAAAATGATACCGGAAACTCCACCAAAAAAGATAATTACACATTGTCTAGAGAGTCGGTAACTACTGAGAAAAGCGTTTCACCCATGATCACTGAAACCCGAATAACCACCAGTAGGCATGCACAATATCCTAAGATCTACAATAACAGGATAGTGTGGGAAGATGGGCGCAATGGAAATTGGAGTATCTACATGTATGATCTCTCCACTAAAAAGGAAACTCATATATCTACAAATGAATCAAGTCAGCGTTTTCCTGCAATCTACGGGAATAAGATAGTGTGGGAAGACGAAAGCCACATGCTTCCCTATTGGGACTTATCCGATATACATATGTACGATCTCTCTACAAAAAAGGAAACTCAGATTCCCCCCAATTTTGAAGGAATGGTGGCTGAGGTCGCACCTGCAATCTACAGTGACAAAATTGTGTGGCAAGATCTTTACGATGAGGATTCGGGTGTTTCTGTGTATGATCTTTCTACTAAAGAGGAAACTTTCATCACCGCCGATGCATACTCTCCTGATATCTACGGTAACAGGATAGTATATTATGCCTATCGCAATGATAACTCCGCTCCTGACATTTACATGTATGATCTTTCCACTAAAAAGGAAACTCGGATAACCACCAGTGGATCGGCGGGAAAACCTGCGATATATGGTAACAGAATAGTATGGGCAGATGAACGCAGCGGAAATGCTGATATCTACATGTATGATCTTTCTACTAAAAAGGAAACTCAGATCACTAGCAGTCCAGATCGGCAGAGATCTCCTGCTATCTATGAAAATAGGATAGTGTGGGAGGATGATGGTGGTGATGATGATGGTTGGGAAAATCATGGCATCTACATGTACGATATTTCCACCAACCAGAAAATGAAAATTAGCGCCAAAGGATCAGCATACCAGCCTGCTATTTACGGTAACAAGATAGTATGGCAATATGGGGAGGGATATAGTGAAAACAGCGACATTTACATGGCTACTATTGAAGTATCGCAACCAAAACGACCTGTTGCTGCATTCTCTGCGAAACCTACGTCTGGAAAAGTCCCACTGAAGGTTCAGTTTACTGATAAAAGTAGCAATAGTCCAACTTCCTGGAAATGGACTTTTGGAGACGGAAAAACTTCAACAGTTAAAAATCCTGTGCACACATATAGTAAAGCAGGAAAATATACTGTCAGCTTAACAGTAAAGAATACGGCTGGGACAAGTACGAAAACAATAAATAACTATATAACTGTAAATGCCGCCCCGATAAAACCGCTTGCTGCGTTCTCAGCTTCTCCAAAATCGGGATATGAACCACTGAAGGTTCAGTTTACTGATAAAAGTAGCAATAGTCCAACTTCCTGGAAATGGACTTTTGGAGACGGAAAAACTTCAACAGTTAAAAATCCTGTACACACATATAGTAAAGCAGGAAAATACACTGTCAGCTTAACAGTAAAGAATGCTGCAGGAAGCAGTACGAAAACAATAAAGAACTATATTGTTGTAAACGCGCTGAAAGCTCCGGTTGCTGCTTTTTCTGCAAAACCTACCTCCGGAAAAGCCCCACTTAAGGTGCAGTTTACTGACAAGAGCGCCAATAGTCCAACTTCATGGAAATGGAGCTTTGGAGATAAAACGTATTCAACATCCCAGAACCCTTCACATACCTACAGTAAAGCCGGAAAATATACTGTCAGTTTGACGGTAAAGAATGCAAAAGGAAGTAACACTAAAACAATATCTGGATATATCGTAGTAGCCAAAAAATGAGCAGCTTAAATAAGAAACAGTAAAAGAGGGCAAATCTAAAAAGGAGTGGGGGGTTCTTAAGTTATTCTGTTTAGGAATACAGTAACCATGTGTAACTTCAGGTATACACGAACTGTTTGTAACTGTGAACATACAAGTTTCTGAGTAAAAAATTACGGACCATACTTTGAGAAGTATAAAATATTTCTCAAATATTTCTCCAGAATAGCAATGTTTATTTTAATTTAGAGCAGATTTACTTTCATGGGTATACCGGGGAGAACACACCTTAGGGGAGCTAATCTTATAGGAGCTAAACTTCAAGGAGCGGACTTTCAAGAAGCTGACCTTGTAAAAACTAACCTTGAAGGGGCTGACCTTCGAGGGGCTAACCTTAAAAAAGCAGATCTTCGAGGGTCCAACCTTTCAGATACTCACCTTCTTGAAGGTAAGGGAGCTAATCTTCAAGGGGCTAATCTTCAAGAAGCTAATCTACAGGGAGCCAGCCTTGTAAAAACTAATCTTGAACAGGCTAACCTTGAAAGAGCTAATCTTCAACTGGCTAACCTTCATCTGGCCAATCTTAAAGGAGCTAACCTTAAAAAGGCTAACTTGCAAGTGGCTAACCTTGAGGGAGCTCACCTGCAGGGAACTAATCTTGAAGAGGCTGACCTGTATGGGGCTGGCCTTCAAGAGGCAAACCTTCAAGAAGCTAACCTTAGAGGCGCTAACCTCTATGGAGCAGATCTTCACAAAGCTTATCTTATGAGAGCTGATCTTGAGAAAGCTAACCTTGAAGGGGCTAACCTTACTGGAGTTCATGATTTATCCATTGAGCAAGCTTCTAAAGTAAAAACACTTTATAACGCAAAATTAGACGAGGAGATCCTGATCCCATTAAGAGAAAAATATCCTGCCCTGTTTAAAGGGCCTGAAGAATGAGCAGACATTCTATCTAAATTTCTCCTTATTAGAATTTCCGTATTTTTCTTTGGACCGAATTTTTTTAAAGGTTTCTAACTAATTCTAGCTAGTAAGAGTCTGTATTTTCATCTGTATTTTCTATCTAATTCTAAGCTATTGATGTTCTTTTTAGTGTTATATTGTGTTGTAAACAATGAAATATCACTGTTTTTTTCCTGTCTTTTTTCCAGTCTCCGGATAGCTTTTCGATTCAGCAACTTTTTTGATAAATTCTGAGTTTGCACAGGTACATTTTTAGGAAAGATTCCAATTAATACTGGGTTTTCTGTTGCTCTGGTTGGTTGCCATAAAGTCTAAGAAATTGGTCACTGCGACCCATGGGGCGAATTGAAATAGCCAACGATTTGACGATGGTGCTTGTCCTCTGTTTATATTATCTTATATTGGTCAATGCTCAAAAAGAGAATTAAGTTGAAGATTTGAATGGAAATCTGTGGAAAGCCAGTTTCCGGGCTTCAATCAATTTTTTGCCTGCGATTGGTCTCTTATACTGATTTTTCTTAATGATATTTTTCTCTTTGTCTACTCTCTCTTCTCTCTTTTTCTCCATACTTTATATAGATTATATATACTATACTACTTTCTTTCATATTTTTTATTTATACGTACTTCTCTATATTCTACCAGGCGAATCTTTATATATTTTTCATTTATTGTGCATTATGCTGAAAACAACTTAGACAAATGTAAATTTAAATTATTTAATAATGGAGTATCTGTACACATGGCAAATAAGTTAAAAAAGTATACAATTCTTTTGCTATTGATCATCGGGCTTGTGTTCCTGGGAATTGGGTGTACCGGAACTAAAAATAACGAAGGATCTTCTGCAGAAAACGTTACTGGTGCGGAATCTGAAAGCATTTTCTTGAAGGGTTCGGATACGGTTTTGCCTCTTGCACAGGCTGAATCTGAAGAATTCATGGCTGAAAACTCTGGAAAAAGCGTAACAGTAACTGGAGGCGGGTCTGGTGTTGGGATTGCTGCGCTCATTGATGGTGAAGTAAATATTGCTTCGGCATCCAGAGAAATGACTGATGACGAAATTAAATCTGCTGAAGCAAAAGGAATCAATCCTGTTAAAACTACTATTGCTTATGACGGTATTACTGTAATTGTAAACCCTTCTAATTCTGTTTCTAACCTTACCTTTGACCAGCTACGTGGTATCTATAACGGAAGCATTAGCAACTGGAAAGACGTTGGCGGGGCAGATGCGCAAATTGCTGTAATTTCAAGAGACAGCAGTTCCGGAACTTATAAAGACTTCCAGAAAGACGTTTTGCAAGGCGATGAATACCGACCTGATGCTCTTACTCAGCCTGCTACTGGAGGTATAGTTACTGAGGTATCTCAGAATACCAATGCGATAGGCTATATCGGTTTTGCATACCTTGACAGCAGTATAAAGGCATTAAGCCTGGACAAAGGTAATGGATCTGTAGCTCCAACTGCCGAAGCTATACTTAATGGCTCATATCCTCTTTCAAGGTCTCTCTACTTCTACACCAATGGGGAACCCTCGGGCTTAACAAAGGAATTCACCGATTTTGTGTTGAGTGAGAATGGGCAGAGCATTGTGAGCACTGTCGGGTATATTCCACTAAAGAAGTAAAGCAACTTCTAAAAAACGACTTCTAAACTAAATTATATACTTATCTAAGGGATAAAATGCTAAGCAGAAATTATAAGGAAAAAACAATCGAATGGACACTGTTTTCAGTCAGTGTCCTTACGGTTGTAATTATCTTCCTTATATGCCTTTTTTTGTTTAGAGACGGTTTACTTCTTTTTAAGGATACGTCTCTTATGGATTTTCTTACAGGAAAGTTCTGGTATCCAACGTCTATAAACATGCAGTTTGGGTTATTACCTCTATTTTTCGGATCTCTCATTGTTACTGTCGGAGCTATTCTTTTTGCTGTGCCTCTGGGAATTGCTACTGCTATATATATTTCTGAAATTGCTAATCCAAAGGTTGCAGATTTCCTGAAGCCATTTATTGAAATTCTTGCAGGAATTCCTTCTGTTGTATTTGGATTCTTTGGACTTGTTGTACTGGTTCCACTTATACAGAAAAGCTTTAACCTGCCAACTGGCCAAACTGCTCTTACAGGTTCTATTATGCTGGGAATTATGGCACTTCCTACGATTATCACTATTTCAGAGGATGCCATAAGTTCTGTTCCCAGTACTCTCGAACAGGGTTCACTAGCTCTTGGAGCTACAAAATGGCAGACAATATATAAAGTCATAGTTCCTGCGGCACTATCGGGAATCTCAGCGGCGGTAATGCTGGGTATAGGAAGAGCTATAGGGGAGACTATGACCCTTATGATGGTTACTGGAAATACTGCGGTTATTCCTTCTTTTCCAGGAGGTTTTTTGGCTTCGGTAAGGACAATGACTGCCACAGTTGCGCTTGAAATGGGAGAGGTTCCTCAGGGAAGTACACATTTCCATGCTCTCTTTGCGGTTGGGTCTGTACTTTTCATCATAACTTTCCTGATTAACCTGATTGCGGATTCAATCAAAAAAAGGTACAGATTCAAGGTGGATTGAGCATGGAGCTAAACGCAGAAGTAAAAGAAACCGATAGTAAAGTGTCCAGGATTCAAGGAGGATTAAGCATGAGATTAAACGCAAAGAACAGTGAAAAAATCGCCTTTGCGCTGCTTGGCCTCTCAGCATTGACAGTAATGGGGTTTGTGCTAGTTATTCTTGGTTATATTATTTACAATGGGTATAGTGCAATCAACATTGAGTTCCTTACTGAAATGCCCAGACTTATGATGACTCAAGGCGGGATCTATCCCGCAATTGTAGGTACCTTATACCTCATCATAGGCTCCATGAGCGTAGCCCTTCCCGTGGGAGTTATGGCTGCTATATACCTTAATGAGTATGCAGGAGAAACCCGCACAACCTGGTTAATTGAAATGGCAATCAACAATCTTGCAGGGACTCCTTCTGTGGTCTTTGGGCTTTTCGGGCTGGCACTATTTGTTAAATATTTTGGTTTTGGTCCTTCCCTACTTTCGTCTTCCCTTACACTTTCTCTCCTGATTATCCCAGTGATTATCCGTTCCACTGAAGAGGCATTGATTGCGGTTCCTAAGGAATACCGGGAATCATCCCTTGCACTTGGGGTCAGTAAATGGCAGACAATCAGACATGCGGTACTGCCGGCTGCTATTCCTGGAATCATTACAGGTTCTATCCTGAGTATCGGAAGGGTTGCAGGGGAAACGGCTCCAATTCTTTTTACTGGTGTGGCTTACTTCTTGCCCAGGCTGCCTGATTCGATCTATTCGCAGTTTATGGCGCTTCCTTACCACCTTTTCGTGCTTGCAACGGCAGGGACAAATATTGCAAAAACCAGACCTATTCAATATGGGACAGCTCTGGTTCTGTTACTTCTCGTCCTTTGTTTGAATCTTATAGCTGTTCTGATTCGCAGGCACTACAAAAACAAATTGAAAATTTAACTAGAGTTTTGTTACTAGTAATCTATCAGGATTTATATGATAATGAGGTTCCTAAATGACTGAAGGTATTCAAAACGTATCTCAACCTCAGATAAAAATAGAAAACCTTAATCTGTGGTACGGGGAGAAGCAGGCGCTTATGAACGTCTCCATGCAGATCCCTAAAAACAGTGTAACTGCCCTTATAGGCCCTTCAGGCTGTGGCAAGTCCACCTTTATTCGTTGCTTAAATAGGATGAATGATCTTATTAATAACTGCAGAATCGAAGGTAAAGTTACGATAGAAGGCAAGGATATCTACGGACCAGATGTGGATGTTGTTGAGCTTAGAAAAGATGTGGGCATGGTTTTCCAGAAACCCAACCCCTTTCCTATGTCTATTTATGATAATGTTGCGTATGGGCCGCGTATTCACGGTGCAAACAGAAAAGATCTTGACGGCATTGTTGAACAGGCCCTTCGTTCGGCTGCGATCTGGGATGAAATTTCAGACAGGATTAAGTCTCCTGCTCTCTCTCTAAGTGGAGGACAACAACAAAGACTTTGCATTGCCAGAACTCTGGCAGTAAAGCCAAAAACAATTCTTTTTGATGAACCCACAAGCGCTCTTGATCCTATTTCCACTTTAAGGATTGAAGACCTTATCATGAATCTTAAAAAATATTATACTATAGTAATAGTAACTCATAATATGCAGCAGGCAGCGAGGATCTCAGATTATACCGGATTTTTCCTAATGGGAAAATTGATTGAGTTTGGCCAGACCAGGCAGATTTTTCAAAATCCAGGGGAAAAGAGTACTGAGGATTATATTACAGGCAGGTTTGGGTGATTTTAATGACTCGAGAACAATATGTGAAGCAGCTGGATCTGCTTAAGGAGTCTGTACTTTCTCTTGGAGAAACGGTAGAACTAATTTTCCGGGACTCGATGACTTCAGTTATAAATCTCGATGTCAAGCTTGCTGAAAAGACACTTGCCCTTGAGCCTGAAGTGGATAAACTTGAGGAAGGTATCGAGGTCTCGGTTTTTGATCTGCTTGCACTTCAGCAGCCGATGGCCAGTGATCTCCGGCTTGTAGTATCTACTCTGAAGATCACGGCAGATCTGAGGAGAATTGTGGGGTTATCAATAAATATCGCCAAAATTCCGGGAAGAATAGAGGGCGAACATGTAAAACCACTTATAGATACAAAAAAAATGGCAGATATTGCCGCAGTTATGCTTGAAAATTCTCTCAAGGCTTTTGAGACTCAGGATGTCGAACTTGCAAGAGCAGCAGCAAGAAGGGATGAAGAGGTCGATAAACTCTTTTACGCAGTCTGGGTCGAGCTGCTCGAAATGATGGCAAAAGATACAAGTATCATTTCGAGAGCCACAAATTTACTTTTCCTGATCCGTTATCTTGAAAGAATTGCAGACCACTGTTGCAACATATGTGAAAGTGTAGTTTATCTTGCTACGGCTGAGAGAGTCAAACTGAACTGAACAGGCTTTTTTCTTTTTCATTTCTATCTTTTTCATTTATTCATTTTCTTTTTCACTTTTTCATTTCTATCTCTTTTTTAACTAACCATTCCCTGTTCTGTCTGATGTCAGGTTTTAAGTACGTTTATAAGCATATAGACGCCCATGCCTGACATTCTTATCAAAAATACAAGGATTTATTATAATAATTCGCTTCAGTCTGCCGAGATCATTATTGAAGACGGCAAAGTTACCAGGATAGGAAAAGATCTCAGGGTCTCAAGCTCGGATATGATAATAGATGCAGGCGACGCTCTTACTTTACCTGCCGGGATTGATGTTCATGTCCACTTCAGGGAACCCGGCATGACCTCAAAGGAAAACTGGTATACAGGTTCGTGTGCGGCAGCGGCTGGGGGAGTTACAACTGTTATTGATCAGCCTAATACTGTGCCTCCCACAACAGACCGGCGGGCGTTCGAACAGAAACTTAAACTTGCCAGAGGAAAGTCCATCGTTGATTTTGGAATCAATGGTGGGGTAACAGGCAATGTTGAGAAATTAGAAGAACTATGGAACCTGGGGATCACGGCTTTTGGGGAAATCTTTATGGCCGAGTCTACAGGCGGGCTAAATATTAATGAAGAAACCTTTGAAGAAGCACTTGCTGAAATTAAACGTCTTGGGGCGCTTGCAACTATCCATGCTGAAGACGAGAAAATGCGCCTTGAGCTGGAAGGGCTATTAAAAGGAGACATTTCTTATGAGTACCATTCAAGGGTACGCCCTAATGCGTGTGAGGCGGTTGCTGTTCAAAAAGCCCTGGAGCTCGTTTCCAAACTAAAAGTAAGGGCTCATCTTTGTCACATGAGCACGCTTGAAGCTACAGGTATTATACGAAAGGAAAAATACCTTGCAAGAAGGGAAAATAAAGAACCTCTTTTAACCTGTGAGGTTACTCCTCATCACCTTTTCCTTTCTACACGAGACTGGGAAAGGCTCAGGTCTTTTGGAAAAATGAATCCTCCTCTCCGGGGAAGTAACAGTATTAAAGCTCTCGTAAATGGGATTAACGATGGCACTATTGACATGGTGGCTTCGGATCATGCCCCGCATCTGGAGTCTGAAAAAGATGCGAATATAAGAGTCGCTCCTTCAGGAGTTCCCGGGGTTGAGACCCTTATGCCTCTTATGCTTGCTGCAGTAAGAAAAAATATCCTGCCGCTTTCACGGATGATTATGCTTACAAGCTGGAATCCGGCAAAAGCCTTTGGGCTGGACCGCAAATCCAAAGGACGGCTTGAGGTAGGTTTTGATGCAGATCTGATTATTGTAAATCCCCGCGAGCTTCGTCCTATAAAAGCCGAATTCCTTCACAGTAAAGCGGGCTGGACTCCCTTTGAAGGTATGGAAGGAGTTTTCCCTGAGTATACTCTCTCCAGGGGTGAAGTGATCTGGATTGAGGAATCAATTAATGCAAAACCTGGGCGGGGTAACTTCCTCGAAGGTAGAGGAATACTATCCGAAGAGGACGAAGAAGAACTGGAAGAAACTGGTGAAACTCAGGACTAAGAACCAGATTTTGAACAAGCCTGGTGAGATACTTTACATGAAAAACGCACATGATATTCTTCGAATAACATGCACAATCAACGAAAGTGCTTGCAGATGGCAGTACTTTCATGCTAAATTTTAGGTGAGATATTTTAAGTGAGAAACTTTAAGTGAGAAACTTCGAGTGAGAAGCTTTAGCTGAGAAGGTTCAGCAAAAGCGGAAAACTGCAAATCAGTTTTCCAGAAAAGTTAAAATAATATTATAGGGACCTTGAAATATTTATATAATATTCTAAGGTCCTGCAGATTTCATATTATTCTTTTAAAAAAAGTCAACCGAGTCTAACTGTGACTGCAACAGTTCCTGATGCTTTTTTTCCAGGAATTTGTAGACTGCACCGTGGGTAGCTCCGTCGAGCAGCATCCTTATAGCTGTCCGAATTATAGTGTTCTGCTCAGGGTGCCCAAGTATGGATACGGTTTTTCCGTAGACTGATATCTTAACGTTTATCAGGGTTTCTGCAAGTTCTCTGGTTCTTCCGTTTCTTCCTATTATCCGGCCCTTTATCCGTTGAAGTTCTTTTGGAGTTGTAGCAACGTCGGAAAGATCGATGATCTCAAGCATAAGCATCTCATCATCAAGAAGTTCAAGAGCTTTTTCTGGACTGAATCCTCTTCCTATCGCTTTTATAGTTTCGAGAACCCTGAACTCTTTTAGTGGATCTTCTTCACAGGTAATGTCTATCTTTCCGCTTTCGCTATCGATTTCAAGCTGGCACGCAGTTTTGTCCTCGATAAGCTTTTTTGTTTCTCCTTTCGGGCCTATTATTACTCCGACTCTTTCTTTGGGGATTTTGACATACTGAGTCATGTTATTCCGCCTGTATTTTTTTAAATAGCTCTTCAGGTTTGTCCTTTATTCCATAGCGGCTGAAGAACCTGAGTATATTTTGCACGTCCCTGTAAAGGAACTCCCGGGCATTAGGATGCTCCAGGGTTACGGATTGTCCCATATCGATAAATATGGGAGTCAGGTTATTCGGGTCGATCAGGATATTGTATTCACTTAGATCGGCATGTACAAGATTTGCTTTTTTATATAGGAGACGCATGTATTCAACGATGATATCAAAAATACTCTTTGCTTCCTCGTTTTCAAGATGCGTGTTTTTGAGGAGCGGGTACGGTGCCTCTTTTTCCCCCATAAATTCCATTATAAGAATATTCTTCTCGGCAAGTATAGGCTCCGGAACTCGGACTCCTGCACTTTTGGCACGTTTCAGGTTCTGAAGTTCCTTGCGTGTCCATGCAAAAATAATATCTCGCTTTTTATTTCGGATGTTTGTGAAGCGAGGGTCCTTCATAATGTAGGCATCCATGGCCCTGAAGGTGCTGCTTGCAATCCTGTATATTTTTATAGCCAGCTCTTTATCTGGGCCTTCGGCATAGAATACGTTTGCTTCCTTTCCAGTACTGATAGCTCCCCCCAATGCTTTTATTACGCCCTTGTTGGAAAAGGTATAAAGAATTTTAAGGGTGGGTACATCGAATACGTTTTCTTCTACTTTCAGCCGGTCGGAGTCCTTCTCCCTGACCCTGGATTTATCTTTAGCGCTATCGATGCGCCTTATCTTCTTTTCCTGATCCATTCCCATATTATCCTTTCAGGTACCCTTTCCTCTCAAGCCAGTCTACCTGCGGCCTTGTATACTTCCAGATCACATCTGCCTTTTCGTTCTGGAACTCCCAGGGCACGACAATAACGACGTCTCCCTCTCTTATCCAGGTCTTTTTCTTCATCGACCCTGGAATCCTTCCCATACGAACGACCCCATCCATGCAACGGAGTCTCAGTCGGTTTGCACCCAGTAGACTCTCAACGGTTGCCAGGATTTCGTTATTCTCTCTGCGCGGTGTGCGTACTCTTGTAACGGTTTCTTCAGTTGCGGGCTTGGCTTTAGATGTAGGTTTCTTTAAGTCTGCCAGTTTGATACCTCATTATGTGTAGTTTATATTATAGGTATATTTTTTATTTTTATACACTTAAATCCCTTATATATCGTTTTTTCGAGTTTTAAGGTTATTTGTCTTGCAGCTTTCAACTTTCTGCTAATATTTTAATGCTGCGCTTTTCTATTCTCTTTTTCTCCGATCTTATTATTATTTTTTTCTAAGTAATCGATCAGGCGACAGGTATATATATCGGATATTCCTTTGTATGTTCCACGCGCAAAACAAGCGTGGATTGCTCTTGAATTTGTGATTTGAGAGTGATAATCAGGAATTTTACAAAACAGATTTCCATTATTTATTTAATTTGTTTTTCACAAATGTTCCTGAACAAAAAGCTTTATATACTAAAAATGATGTATATGTGTTCCCTGTTTCAGCATGAATTTCTTGTGCTGGGCGGTTTTTCTCATAGTCATCTGGTTAAGGTTCCTTCTTAATTTGAAAGGAAATAGATACCTTTAAATACTATGAGCACATAACTATAATTTCCTGCATCATAAATGCAGCAATTACGATTCATTTATAATGGAGTCAGGAGTTGTTTCCTGACTGACGAGGATTTTGTCGGTTCGGTTAATTCTGGGCGGTGAGAGTTTTCATAACATATCATCGCGAAACTGAATAACTGAATTGATAGTTGTTAGTGCAAGTTTCTGCGACCAAGACCTTTATTTTGAAGTGTGCGATACATTAACAATTCTGGTTGATCCTGCCAGAGGTTACTGCTATCGGTGTTCGCCTAAGCCATGCGAGTCATATGTTCTTCGTGAACATGGCGTACTGCTCAGTAACACGTGGATAACCTGCCCTTGGGTCCGGCATAACCCCGGGAAACTGGGGATAATTCCGGATAACGCACATATGCTGGAATGCTTTATGCGTAAAATGGATTCGTCTGCCCAAGGATGGGTCTGCGGCCTATCAGGTAGTAGTGGGTGTAATGTACCTACTAGCCTACAACGGGTACGGGTTGTGAGAGCAAGAGCCCGGAGATGGATTCTGAGACATGAATCCAGGCCCTACGGGGCGCAGCAGGCGCGAAAACTTTACAATGCGGGAAACCGTGATAAGGGGACACCGAGTGCTAGCATCATATGCTGGCTGTCCAGGTGTGTAAAATACACCTGTTAGCAAGGGCCGGGCAAGACCGGTGCCAGCCGCCGCGGTAACACCGGCGGCCCGAGTGGTGATCGTGATTATTGGGTCTAAAGGGTCCGTAGCCGGTTTGGTCAGTCCTCCGGGAAATCTGATAGCTCAACTATTAGGCTTTCGGGGGATACTGCCAGACTTGGAACCGGGAGAGGTAAGAGGTACTACAGGGGTAGGAGTGAAATCTTGTAATCCCTGTGGGACCACCTGTGGCGAAGGCGTCTTACCAGAACGGGTTCGACGGTGAGGGACGAAAGCTGGGGGCACGAACCGGATTAGATACCCGGGTAGTCCCAGCCGTAAACGATGCTCGCTAGGTGTCAGGCATGGCGCGACCGTGTCTGGTGCCGCAGGGAAGCCGTGAAGCGAGCCACCTGGGAAGTACGGCCGCAAGGCTGAAACTTAAAGGAATTGGCGGGGGAGCACAACAACGGGTGGAGCCTGCGGGTTAATTGGACACAACGCC
>NZ_WJBJ01000009.1:35441-39952 GCF_020804205.1 Methanosarcina sp. DH1
ATCCTTCAATGTTATCAATTTCAAGATGGTTTTGGAGTTCCAACTCAACTTGCTTCATAGTATATAATATGTATATACAAAAAGGATAAATAATTTGGCTAAATTAGGAGTTTCTGGAAAAATTAGAGCAGTGATTCGGAGATACTGACTCAATACAAAGTTATTTATATTATTACTAGGAAACTGATTACCGTGTATTAAACGAGAAAAAAATAAAACTCGGGACATAGGAGAACCAGTTAATCAATAAAATGACAGAGTAAAAGCTTTCAAAATAAATTTCATGTGGATTTTTGTTCGGCAACGATATGCCTTTAACTCCTGATAAAATTGAAATTATGGAAAATTTTCGATTAATTCATACACTAATCTAAACCTAAAAATGAATCTAAAAATGAGACATATCAAAATTAAAATGAGATATATCAAAATTAAAATGAGATATATCAAAATTAAAATGAGATATATCAAAATTAAAATGAGACATATTAAAATGAAATATATTAAAAATTTTCCAGAAACAACCTTTAGACAACCTCTAAGATCTCCAAAGAGTTAAACAAATCTCTGAGCTCATTCCAAAACCAGGTTTCTTCTTAAATCAGTATTCAATGGCAAGAAACTCGATTGATTGTTTAAATTTCTAGATTTAGTGAACCAATTTTGATTTTGGGAATGAGATCTCTGTATAAGTGATCCGATCGTACCTACATTTCTGGCAGGGTTTGACAATTTATCGGAATCCAAAAGTCCAGGATTCAGGGATGATCATTCAAATGATAGACTCCATCCGGATAAGTGTGGCCTGAAAAATAAAAAGTACATGAGAATATATTTCACAATGTACCTATCAGAAGTGAAAAATAGATGTCTCTTAAACAAAGCGAAATCGTAGAAAAGATTTATGAAATCCCGGTTACACTTGGAGATGTTTCCGAGAGCATCTTTGAGGGTATAAACACAAAAAATAGCCTGCTTCACAGGCTTTACCTTCCTGAGGAGGGTGGTTCAGATTCGTATTACCTTTGCGAAGGCTTGTGCGAACCTGTATTTATAGAGCCTGAACTTGTTTACCCGTATGTTTCAGGGGCTTCTTCCGAAAAATTTGCATTTCGCCCTTCGCCTTATCGTTTCATGCTGCCTTATGAATTGTCAATAGAGAAAAAGAAAGAATACAATGTAATTCCGCCCGAAGAACTCAAGACAAGATTCCCTATGGCTAACGGGAGAATTCTGGAATTCAAAGAAAAGTTCCTCCACGATACCTCTCCTCTTAAGTCTGCAGACTATAGTATAAAAGGCAGACAATTTCTGGAATATTTTAATACTCCTAAGATTATTGCTACTGAAGGCTATCATCTGCAAGCTGCATATGATGCTGAAGGGAACCATGTATTTGAGAACGGATGCGGCATTGTCCTCAAAGATCCAGGCAGGTATGCCTATATTACTGCAGTGCTTAACAGTTCGATTGCTAGGATCTTTCCTTCAGTCTGTAATCCTGAAATGATATACCCGAGCTATGTAGCTCCTGCAGCGATGAAACGTTTTCCAATCGTGTTTCCTGATAACATGCTAACTGAAGATCTTATAACTACTATCTCTGGATACCTTGCTTTCCTGAACAGAGAGAAGTATGCAAGGGATTACGGAGTTCCAGAGTGGCTTCGGAAACTTATAGCTTTCTACGAGCAGATTTCAAACCTTCTGGTTCTGGATACTTACTTCGTAAACGACCTTGATCCAGGGCTTCTAAATGCCCTTGAAGAAAATATCCACCCTTATGCCGGAGATATGAATTCTGAAGACAGTGATACCCTTCTGAATTCGCTATACTATATACAGCAGCAGATTCTTGAAGCTTCAAGTTATCAAAAATGTAAATTTAATCTGGGACTTCCGGAGATTTTCAATTTCTCGCTGAGCAATGAAAAATTCTGAAAATTCCTTTTTAATTTTTTATCCGGGAAAATGACGAATTTTTAGAAGGATTACTTTTTTTCTCCAAGCCCTTGTCCCAACTTTGTCCAAACCCTTGTCCAATTCCTTGATTTTTATCTTAAAACTGATCCCAAGACTCAAACTTACTTCTTCGAATTTTGGATTCCAAATAATCTATCAAGTTTCTTATCATGAAAATCATTCGAAACTTTACTAATTTGAGAGTAAAATTGGTTTTGGGATAAGCTCATAGCTTGTTTAAGACTTACGCAGTTGGACTAAAATGCAGTTGGACTAAAATACAGTTGGACTAAAATCAATGTTCTTTAATTATTGAACAAGTAAATCAAGTCTATCAGATTAACATAGACTGCACTTGGTTTTGTGTCCTCAATTGCATAATTTCGAATTGCTTACTTGTAGAGCTCCGAAAATCAAGGCAAATTTTCAGGTGTTAGGTTTTCGTGTTCCTTATTTAGAGAAGGAAAAGGAATAGCCTGACCTCTTTTTTTTCTAATCTTCTCAAAGAGTTGTTTTAAAGTGTCTTCATTGCTCTTCGTGAACTCGAAAGGTGAACTCGTGAAAGGTTCAAAATATACTGGCACATCGTCGAGCCTGTAGAAGGTTCCTTCACATTCCATAGCATCAATGACTCCAGGAAGTACGACATCCGAAGCAGATACTGTCGGGCAGGGAGCAATATCCAGACAGACCATTGGAATTTTGGCAAGGTAAGCCGCACAATCTGCAGGGATATGAGACACAAGGTCAGCACACATAACGAAAGCTGCGTCAACATCTTTTTCTCGAAGCACGTCTACAGTTGTGAATTCTCCGGGGTTATAACGCGGGTGCCCGCGCATGAAGTCAAGCCCGAAGGGGTAGCCGTACATGTAGGCAGCCACCTGATTAAAGCCTGCCACGTTGCAATGGCCACGGAGAGCTCCAAGGGTGAACTTGGCATAGTTGTTCAGTTCCTTTACGAAATTCATGGCAATCTCGGAGTTTCTGTACTTCCCCATTGAAGAAGCAAGCCCGAGGCCCACTGAGATGGCTCCAAAGGTACAGTTCTTCATCATATCGAGCATCTCTTCCATAACAGGGATGGGAACTCCAGTAATCTCTTCTACTGAGGGGTGGGGAGTTTTTCCGTGGAGCAGGGTCAGAAGTGCACTTATCAGTTCAAAATCCGAGTTAGGTTTGAGCTGAACATGCAGATCAGAAGCTTCAGTGGTCGGGGTTTTTCTCGGGTCTACAGTAATAACTGTTCTGTCGAAACGTCCGCGTTTTGTCCAGTAACCTCTCGGGAAAACCGCGTACCTCGACATCTGTCTGGGCATGGATTCAAGGGGATTGGTTCCCCAGTAGACTATGAGGTCTCCTCTGTTTTTCTTCTGCCCTTCTGTTGCACCGACTTTTCCGGCTTCCTGAATTCCCATAGCTGTTGGCCCGTGGCAGACAGTAGAATTAGAATCAACAATCGCACCAAGGTATTCTCCTATCTTGAGCCCGATTTCATGTGCTTCACAGGAGGTTTCACTGCCCATGAAAAACAGGGGACGCTTTGCCGAAACAAGGATATCGACAGTTTTCTCAAGAGCTTCATCCCAGGTTGCAGGGGCCAGTTTTCCCTCAACTTTTATAAGAGGCTGCATAATCCTGTGGGAACTTACAATTTCCTGAAATTTGGCATTTCCCATCTTACATGCATTTTTTGCTTCAATCTTTCCGTCTCCGAGTTCAACCTGGATATCGTCACAGGCTGCCCCGCAGACCGGACATATTATGTTTTTGTAAATCATACTCCCCGCCCCCCGATATAAACTTTCAATACTACCTCTTCGGCGCTAAGGACCTCTTCTTCAGTGGGTTCAATCGTTACCGGGGCACCCTTATAGAGAGGGGAACCCGTAGAAAGAGTATCGGGATCGATAACAACATTCGACCAGATAGCCCTTGGCATGAACACCTGCCCTGGCTGGACTGCATCCGTACATTTTGTGTAAACTACAATCGAATATTTTCCATTCTCGCTTGTTACTTTTACTTTAGAAGGAGAGCAAAGCGATTCAAAATCCACAGGAGAAATCCAGCACGATGCGCACTCCAGGGTATACTCATCCGTAAACTTGTCCCCTCCTTTTGCAAGCCTGCCTTCTTCAATTGTACTTCCAGTAAGGAGTAATACTTCCATGCTTCTCACCTCAAAGCTCCGGGTTTGCGTCTGCAACCACGTAAAGCGCTCCTTTTGCCCGCTTGCTGATCGCATAGTCCCCTGTGAATTTCTTGAATTCTCCTATTAGTTCAACCTCTCCGGATGTGACGCTATTTTCCATGGATACAAATTCGAAACCCGGGGAGAAGCGCTCGATTTTGCCTCCAATTACTATGGTGCCTCCTGCCATTTCAGCGCCTACTCCCCGAAGAGCGTTGCCTTTTACGAAGATTAGCCCGCCGTTCTGACGGATTCCGCAGAAGCTTTCAACATTGCCTTCTACAAGAATTTCTCCGCCGTCCATGCCGCCTCCAAGCTGATGGCGAGCAGAGCCTTCGATAACGATCCGTCCACC